>DASTWH010000191.1:0-4581 GCA_035758735.1 Gaiellaceae bacterium | reverse complement strand
ACATCTCGGCCGCCGTCTTGCTCGGCGGCGTCCTGCTGTTCCTCTTCTTCGCCATGCGCAGCTGAGCTGGCCGCTCGCCTCGTGCTCGGCTAGTCGGATAGCGTCGCGGTCGTGCGGATCGTCGGCGTACGGCTGGGAGCTCCGGTAGCTCGTCTGCTCTCCGAGACCCTCGAGAGCAAGGGGTACCCGGTGACATCGGCCAAGATCGCGGACGCGATCGAGCGAAAGTGGACGCTCGAGGCTCCGCTCACGCTCGAGGATCGCGAGGCGATCGTCGCTGCGCTCGCCGAGAACTGCCCGTCGACGCTGCATCGCCTTCGAACGGAGCTCCTCGAGGAGCAGCGCCGCGTTCGCCGGATCACGGGCGGCTAGCGGGCGGTTCTCGTAGCATCGAGCCGTGAACGATCAGCAGATACATGGGACGATCGAGGGGCTCGTCGCCGAGGAGCACGAGCTCTGGGAGCGCGAGGCTGCAGGGACGGCCGACGATGCCGACCGGCAGCGGCTGCAGGAGCTCAAGGTGTCGCTCGACCAGTGCTGGGACCTCCTGCGGCAGAGGCGTGCGCTCCGCGAGGCCGGGCTCGACGAGGACACGGCCACCGCACGCGATCCGGCGGTCGTCGAGCGCTACGAGCAGTAGCCGTTCCCTCGAGCTGTCCGTCGAGCGCGCTGGCGTGACCCTTGCGGGGACGCTCTGGTTCCCGGCCTCCCTGCCGCTCGCGACCGTCCTGATGCATCCCGGTTCGGGGCCGTCGGATCGCGACAACGACGTCTTCTTCCCACCGATCAGGGGGCACCTGCTTGCGCGGAATGTCGCCGTCTGCTCGTTCGACAAGCGGGGCGTGGGTGGATCGAGCGGCCGGTGGACGGATGCGGGAATCGTCGATCAGGCGGACGACGCGCTCGCCTGCCTCCGTGCGGCGCGCGCGGAGCTCGACCGGCCGATCGGCCTCTTTGGCCACAGTCAGGGAGGTTGGGTCGTCGTGGAAGCTGCGTCTCGCTCGGCCGATGTGGCGTTCGCGATGACGAGCTCCGGGCCGGGCGTCACGCCCGCGGAGCAGGAGCGCTACGCAGCGACGGCTCAGCTCGAGCGCAGCGGCGCGTCGGCGGATCAGATGGCGGCGGGCATGCGCCACTTCGATCTGCTCGCCCAGCTCGCCCGCGACCGAGCGCCGTTCGAAGAGGCCCGCCAGCGGGCGAGCGACGCAGAAACGGCCGGTGAGCTCGACAGCCCATTCGTTCCAAACGACGAGGACGTATGGAATTTTCATCTGCACGGGTCTCGACTACGACCCGAGGCCCGCCCTCGAGAGAATCACCGTCCCGGTCCTGGCGCTGTTCGGAAGCGACGATCCGATCGTCCCCGTCGCCGAGAGCGTGGAGGTCTATCGTGCCGCCGTGCCGGCCGACCTGGTGCGGATCGAGGTCTTTCCGGGTGGCGACCACCGACTCCAGGTCGGCGAACCGCCGAGGCTCGCAGACGGCTACCTCGAGACCGTCTCCTCGTTCGTCTTTTCGGCCGTCGGTCGCAACTAGGCCGACTCCTGCTGATCAGTTGCCGTCGCGCTCGAGACGTTGCGAGACGCTGCCGAGTACTCGGAGCGCGATTCGTGGAGTCGCCTCGACGACCTGGCGGAACGAGCGATCCTGAATGACGAGCAAGCGGCAGGGCGAGATTGCCGTCACCGTCGCGGACCGCGGCTTGAACGTCAGGAGGGCGATCTCCCCGAACCAGTCTCCGGGCCCGAGGTTGGCGAGCTTTCGTCCGTGGCGCCTCACGACGACGGTGCCGTCGATCAGCACGAAGAACTCTCGGCCGGGTTGGCCTTGCTCCATCAGAACCTCGTCCGCGCCGGCTTCTCGCTCGTCCGCGACCAGCGCAACCTCGATCAGCTCACGTCTCGTGCACGCTGCGAAGAGCGGAATGCGTCTCAGCAGCTCGACCTTCTCGTTCTTGCTCAGGGGCACGTCGCGATCCTATGGTCGTCGCCGACGGGCGGTCAGCGCGACGGCTCTCCGAGCGCGGTCGAGCAGGTCGGATGCGAGCTCGGGCACCGCGGCGAGCCCAGCGGGGAGTGGTTCGCAGACGACGGTATACGTCTCGCGTCCGCTCCGTAGCACCTCGGCGACCCGCCAGTCTCGTCCGCGCGCGTCCTCGATCCGTCCCCCGATGCGCGGGATTTCCTGGGCCCAGCGCGACTCCGGGCGCGCGTCGGGGATCACGAGGATCAGGTACACATCCGGCCGCGGCTGCACGCCACAGGTATCCCTCGATCGAGGGAGGCATAACCATCGCGCGCGGTCGGCGCTCGATTCGGTTATGTTCCAGGTCTTCCCCCGGTGGAGGTTCCTCCACCCCGCGAGAGCCCCGACGAGGAGTGGGTCGCCGGGGCTCTCCTTTTGCCGGAGTAGGACGTTTGCCATGTCGACGGACAGGGCACTCTCGTGACTCAATGCCAGGGGAAGGGGTGCAAGACCTGCGGCGTGGCTTGGGCTCCGGCGGGAATTGACGGCCACTCCTTCCCCGCGCATCGGATCTAGGGGAGGGCATCGAGCATGGGGGAAGCGATAGCCAGTGAAGTGCCTGCCAGGCGGCACCGGCCTGCGTTCGGTGATGCAGGGCCGCCGCCCGAGGTCGAGGCGAAGAAGGAGGCCCACGCGACGCTCGACCGGCGCACCGAGGCGATGCTCGCCGTCGCGATCGTTGCTCCCGTCGTCGCCGCGTACGGTGCGGTCGCGTATGGCGTCTACAGCGCGGTGAACGCGATCTGAGCGTGGGCTCGATATCTGTCGCCCACGTCGAGGAGGCCGTGTAGCCGTGTCCGAAGCTCGTACACCCGAGGGAGAGACGATCGAGTCGGAGCAGCCACGGATTCCCGATGAGGACGTTCCCGTCGACGACGCGTACGCTGGTCCGGACCCGGAAGACGATCCGAAGGGTGACGCTTCGGACGAGGATCAGGGGACGTAATCGCCGCCCAGCGGACGCGTCGGCCGTCGCCGGTCAGCCGCCGGCGCCGAGCCCGTGCGTTACGAGTGCGGGCTCCGAGGGTATTGCTCACCCGACACGAAGCAATCGACAAGGGGGTCGAACATGCCAGTCTGGGCTTGGATTCTCATCATCCTTCTCATTGTCTTCCTGCTCGGCGGGTTCGGCTACTCGCGGAGGTAACCCGCCCGCATGAAGGAGCTCCCGGACGATCTCGCGACGATGGAGACGGACGACCTCGTCCAGCAAGGGGTCGTCCGGGACGAGCTTCTCGCGCCACTGTTTCGTCGGTGGCCGCGCTTGAGCCACATCGAGCTGCGCCAGCTGAAGAATCTCTACGCCGAGCGCGTGCGGATCGCAAGGTATCTCGGCAGGCTGGGCGGTCGTCTTCGACGCGCCGAGCCGCCTGGTTGAGCTGGGCGGGCGCTCCCGCGGATCGACGACATCCGCGCCTCCGTGCGGTCATGACGAGCAGACGAGCACGAGCGAGGGGATGAAACCGATGAAGCTGACGACGATCACGCATGTATCCGTCGACGGAGTGATGCAGGGGCTCGGCGGGCCGGAAGAGGATCGCAGGGGCGGATTCGAGCGGGGCGGATGGGCGCTGCCGCTGTTCACCGACGAGGCTGAGACGTTCCTCAACGCGGTATTCCAGCGCGCCGACGCCTTCCTGTTCGGCCGCCGGACCTACGAGATCTTTGCCGGGTACTGGGGAGTGATGCCGGATCCGGAGAGCAACCCGATCGCAGGTCCCCTGAACGCGCTCCCCAAGTACGTGGCGTCGACCACGCTCACCGATCCGCACTGGGCGGGCACGACCGTCCTCTCCGGTGACGTCGCGGACGCGATCGGCGAACTGAAAGCCGAGCCGGGCGGTGAGCTACAGGTGCACGGCAGCGGCAATCTGATCCGCTGGCTACTCGACACCCAGCTGGTCGACGAGATCACCCTGCTCGTCTATCCCGTGGTCATCGGGCAGGGAACGCGGCTCTTCCCGGACGCCGGTCCGGATGCAGCGCTCGACCTGGTGGAATCGCGGCGCACCTCCGGCGGAGTGACGCTCCAGGTCTATCGGCCAGTCGGCCGCCCGCAGTACGCAACGGCCACCGCTTGAGCTGACCAGAAGGCCCAAACGGGGCTGGAAGGCCCCTCTGCGACGCGGTGTTCGTCAGACGTTGGGTGTGCACCGGGTGTGCGTCAAGCGAGCGACCCGCGCGGATGTCACATGGGCGACGTACGAGTCCCGCCGGGCCGGCCCCGCGACGAACCGCGCGAGCGTTACCCGTATCGACTTATGAGGAGCAGAGCCGCATCGGCGAGCGCCACGACGAGCGCGAGGAAGCCGAAGCAGAAGACGACGTACAGGAGAGCCAGAATCGCCCTCCGGGGTCGTTCGAGGCTGATCGCATGGGTCTCGCTCAGTTCGTTCACCCAACGCTCTATCGGCACGGCTCGCGGTGTTCATGACGCTGAACTCAGTGATTGCTCGGGAGGTCGTGTGTATCCGATCGGGTGCCGTCACGGAAACACCGCGACTCGAGCCGCGTCTCTCCACTTCAGGGCAGACGGGAATGCATAGCTCGCTGCCC
>DASTWH010000183.1:0-2416 GCA_035758735.1 Gaiellaceae bacterium | reverse complement strand
CCGCCGATCCTCGCGACCTCCGCGTCCGCCGCAGTCACGGCCACCATCAGGCCGGTCTTGGCCTCGACGTAGTGGCACTCGAAGTACAGGGTGCCGCGGTCGCCGTTGAGCGTGATCCGGACCTTGTACGCCGGTGTGTCGGAGACCCAATCGTGCGTGAAGGACTTCGACGTCGTCCAGAACTCGCGGATCGCCTTCTTTCCACTGGCGATGGTCCCAGCGAACGTGAAGGTCGCGTTCGGCGCGTACAGGCTCATCATCAGGGGAAGGTCCTTCCGCGTCGTGGCACGATGGAAGTTCTTCTCGATCTGGTCGATCTCCCAGAGATCGGAGTTCCGCCGCATCTGCGCTTCGGACGCCGAGCTCACGCTCGAGCCTCCGGACGCCGCCAGGGCGCCCACGAGCACTCCCACGGCGACGGCGATCGCTACGGCGACTGCGATGACGACAGTGCGCACGGTATGCCTCCTCTCGCGCGAAAGCTCGCGTAGCTCGCAAGTACGTGACGATCTTCACATGCTGCGACCGCCCCGTCCAGTGTCCCGCCTTCCGTCCTCCACGCCCACCGTGCTCGCTGGCGCGCGCGTGGGGTGCTAGCACCCCTATCGCTCCAGGACCCGCGCGATCCGATACCCGTCGAGCTTCGGCTCCACCTCGACGAACTGCCTCGACGAGGGCCATTCGAGGATGGCGACGACCGCCGGAAACTGACCGGAACGAGCCTCGAGCCACAGCGTGACCCGGCGCAACGGCGTCGCAGATCGACGGCGCTGGAGATCCGCCGCGATCTGCACGGCGACCGTACGATCCAGCGCCGAATCCACACCCTTCGACGGTCGGATTACGACGCGGGGAGCCTTCGCGGCGCGTGTCGCCGGGCTCGCCGCGGGCGACGTGGCGACACTCGTGGCCGCGCCTGCCGTGAGCAACGCCCCCGTGTACGCTGCGCCGACCACGGCCAGGAGTGCGACGAGCACGATCCGCTTCGGGTGGAGCGACGACGCGAGCGCGGCCAGCGGCCTGACTGCGCACACGATCGTCAGCGCCCCGAGTACGCCGACCTTCGCCCAGAACTCCGTCGCCGACGCCGCGACGAGGAGCGCGGCGACGAGCGCGACCGTGATACCGAAGAGGAGCCTTTGTCGTGACCCGGCAGGAACCGTCTTCGGGTCGGTGAGCATGAAGAAGAGGAAGACGAGGATCTCGGGCGAGAACGCGAGGACCGTCCACAGATGGATCCCCTCAACGGGCCCGTAGTGCCAGCGGGCCGTCATCGCGTGCCCGGTCGCGGCGACGACTGCGAGCACGCCGACGAAGACGATCCAGAACGACATGGCCAGCCCAAGCAGAGCCAGACGAGTCAGGATCGCGAACCCGCCGACGACGATGATGGCGAGCGCCAACGCGAGTGCAGGCGACATCGGGCCCCACCAGAAGTCGAGCGGCTCCACGCGCCCGGGGCCGAGCAACACGAAGCAGCAGACGAGCCCCAGGTTCGACGGGTTGAAAACGTGACTCCCGCGATAGCGGAGCACGTACTTCGACAGCAGCGCCACCGCGGCCGTCCCCGCGAAGATCCACCACCCCTCGGTGCTCCACCAGTCGCCGTGCTCCGTTCCCGGCACCCGGAGGACGAAAGCGACGCCGTTTCCGGTGAGGAGCGCGCTCGCCGGCCAGGCCAGCACGCGATGCCGGCGGGCGACGATCGAGATCTCGAGGAGAGCACAGGTCGCGATCGAGATGAGGATTTGCGCGATCGAAAGGTCGAAGTCGAACGCGACCTGGCCCAGGATCTGGAGCGAGACGATGACCGCAGCCAGGTGCAGACGCGGGTCGCGGATGCTCGGCAGGACGATCGGATACGTCTGTCCACGGATCGCGAACCCTCGCCCCGCCGGGAGTGCGGCCTGCGCGGTCACGGGCGTTGGCCCGCGCAGTACGCGCGCACCTGGCTTGCGAACGTCCGCACGCTGATCGGCTTCTCGAGGTAGCCGACGAACCCGGCGTCACGCACCCAGGCGTCATCGGAACCGAATGCCGAGGATGTCAGCGCGACGATCGGGATCCCGGCCGTCTTTGGCTCTCGCGTGAGCCGGCGCGTCGCGGCGGCTCCGTCCATGTCGGGAAGGCGGAGATCCATGAGCACGATGTCCGGTCTGCACTCGCGCGCCAGAGCGATCGCCTCCGTCGCACTTTCGGCTTCGAGCGTCTCGAACCCACCCGCCCGCAGGACGTCACGCACGAGCTTCCGGTTCGTGTCGTTGTCGTCCACGATGAGAACAAGCACGTGCTCGTTTCCGGTCGTATCCTCCGCGGGGTGCCGATCAGGCTCGTGCTCGCCGACGACCAGTACCTGGTCCGAGAGGGCATCCGCCGGCTGCTCGAGCTGCAGGACGACCTCGAGATCGTTGCGACC
>DASTWH010000124.1:0-8129 GCA_035758735.1 Gaiellaceae bacterium | reverse complement strand
ACTCCCGGAGACGCTCCAAGGCATCATCGCGGCCCGCCTCGACGGCCTCAGCTCCGACGAGAAGAGCTTCATGGCGGACGGAGCCGTCGTCGGCAAGGTGTTCTGGACAGCAGCGCTCGGGCGAACCGACGTGGACGCGACGGCGACGCTCCATTCGCTCGAGCGCAAGGGTTTCGTGCGCCGCCAGCGCCGTTCGTCAGTGGAGGGCCAGACCGAGCTGGCGTTCGCTCACGCGCTCGTTCGAGATGTCGCGTACGGCCAGATACCTCGCGCCGACCGCGCACTCAAGCACCGGCGCGTGGCCGAGTGGATCGAGTCGCTCGGTCGGCCCGAGGATCACGCAGAGATGCTGGCTTACCACTGGGGCTCGGCCCTCGAGCTCGCACGGGCTTCCGGCAGCGACGACACGGAGCTTGCGGACTCCGCGCGGCTTGCTCTACGGAGCGCCGGCGACCGCGCGTTCGCGCTGAACAGCTTCGCCGTCGCCGCGGCGCAGTACGAGGACGCACTCGCCCTTTGGCCCGAGGACGACCCCGGGCGACCCGACCTGCTCTTCCGGTACGCGCGAGCGCTTCACTGGGCGTACGACGAGAATCGTCAAGAGGCGGCGCTCGAGACCGCGCGCGACGAGCTCCTCGCGGCGGGAGATCGCGACGGCGGCGCCGAAGCCGAAGCTCTTCTCGCGCGGTTGTTCTGGGATCGTGGACAGGGTGACCAGGTCGAGGAACACATTGGCCGCGCGAAGGAACTCGTCGGCGACAGCGTGTCCGCTTCGTCAGCTCGCGTTCTCGCGATGTCTGCTCGTTTCCTCGCAATCTCGAGCGACTCCCAGGAGGCGCTGCATCTGGCCCGCGCCGCGCTCGCGATCGCCGATGAGCTCGGTCTCGACGAGCTCCGCGCACATGCGCTCACAACCGTCGGCATGTCGAAGCGAGATCTTGGCGATTCATCCGGGCTAGGTGACATGGAACACGGGCTCGAGGTCGCCCTGGCGATCGACTCGCCGGTCGCGGCGACGACGGTCAACAACCTCGCCGTGTACGCGACCATCGACGGCGACCTCCCGCGAAGCGAGGAGCTGTACCACGAGGCCATGCGCCTCGCGGAGCGCTACGGCGACAGGTCGAGCATCCGCTTCATCCGTGGCAACCTCATCTGGATCGACTTCATGCGCGGGCGCTGGGACGAGGCGCTGAGCTCGGCAGACGCGTTCATCGCGGAGTGCCAGGGTGGCTCGCCGCACACGATGGAGTGGATGGCGCGTGCGATCCGCGGGGACGTGCTCGACGGTCGGGGAGCGCACGATCGAGCCCTTGCAGACCACAGGAGAGCGGTCGAGCTCTCGCACGAGACGGGCGACTCGATCCAGGACGTCATGGCCGGAGCGCTTCTCGCGGCGACGCTGTGCATGCGTGGCGAACTCGAGCAGGCCGCCACTCTCCTTGCCGAGGCGATCCCGGCGGTCCGGCAGTACGGCGCGCACGGCATGCTCGTAAGCGTCGCTCCGTATGCAAGGAAGCTCGGCCTTGCAGACGAGCTCCGAGCGGCTGTCGACGCAAGTCCCCATTCGAAGGTCTGGGCCGAGATCATCGTTCGCCAACTCGATGACGACTTCGTCGCCGCGGCCGAGCTGTTCGTCGCGATGGGGAACCCGACGCTCGAGGCTCGGCAGCGCTTGTTCGCCGGTGAGCTACTCGTCGACCGCGGCGCATACGCCGAAGGCGAGGCCGAGTTGGACAAGGCCCTCGCCTTCTACCGGCCGGTGGCCGCGACGTACTACGTCGAGCGGGCCGAGTCCGCGCTCGCCCGCGCTCAGAGAGAGTCGGCGTAGGCGAGCGCAAAGCGATCGGTCATGCCGGCGATGTAGTCGACGATCTCGTCGACGTCGTCCCCGCGCTCGACGAGCTGCTCGAAGATCACGGCAATCGTCTCGTGGGCGCGCTCGTGCTCGGGAGCGACCTGCGGCCCCAGGTAGACGTGCTCGAACATGAAGGCGCGCAGCGAGAGCATCGCCTCACCCACCTCGGCCGTCTGGCGAATGTCCTCGACGCCCTCGGAGGCGACGACGATGTCGTGGACGAGCGTGTCGATTCGGTCGGAGCCCGTGTCGCCGAGAACGGCGATCTCCTCATGCGGAAGATCGTCCTCTGAGAGCAACCCGTACCGCACGGCATCGTCGATGTCGTGGTTGATGTAGGCGACACGGTCGACGAGGCGGACGATCTTCCCCTCGAGCGACTCTGGCTCGCGCTCACCGGTGTGCGTGAGTATTCCGTCGCAGACCTCGTGGGTGAGGTTGAGCGATCGCGCAATCCGCAGGGACTGCTCGTTGTGCCGGAAGCGACGGTCGAAGCCGCCCTGCCGGAGCGCGTCGTCGAGAGCGTCCTCGCCGGCGTGCCCGAACGGGGTGTGTCCCATGTCGTGCCCGAGTCCGATCGCCTCGGTGAGGTCCTCGTTGAGTCTGAGTGCCCTCGCGACGACCCGCGAGATCGCAGTCGTCTCGAGTGTGTGCGTCATCCGCGTCCGGTAGTGATCGCCGTCGGGGTCGATGAAGACCTGGGTCTTCCCCTTGAGTCGCCGGAACGGCTTCGAATGGACGATCCGGTCGCGATCGCGCTGGAACTCGGTCCGTACCCCACACGGTTCCTCCTGTCGCTCACGCCCCAGGGTGTCGAGCGACCGGATCGCGAACGGCGACAGGCTCGCCTCGAGCGCCTCGGTCCTGACCTCATACGTCACGGCCGTCAGCGTAGAGGCACGAGATGCGGGATCGCCGCGCCGACGAAGAGCGCGGCGAACGCAAGCCCGACGGCGGAGTAACCGCTCCCGGCGAGTGCGATGCCGCCAACCGCGGCGCCGACGAAGTAGCCGGACTGGAGGGCCGCCGTCCGAACGCCGGTCACGCCCAGTCTCAGCTCGGGGGCGAGGCCAAGACCACGAGCGCTGCCGGCGAGCGTCCGCCCTCCGGCGATGAACGAGAGGACGGCGAACGCCGCGATCGTGAACCAGACCGATGGTCGAACCGCGTAGAGAACGGCCACCGTCGCCGCCGCCGAGAGCGCGAGGACGGCGAGCAACCTCCTCGAGTACGCATCGACCCAGCGCCTGAACAGGAAGTTCCCTGGAACGTAGATCAGGGCGCCGAAGCCGAGCGCCAGCCCGGTCGCCGCGATCGAGAGGCCGTAGGAGTCCACGAGCAGCGCCCCGACGTAGACGAGCGCGCCGGCCCACCCCGAGAAGGCGAGGAGCTCCCCCATCGACCAGCGCAGCACGCCCTGATATCCGAACACGGCGCGGAGCCCCGCCCGTGCATCTGCGGGCGGTGTCGCAGGACGGCCGAGCAGCAGGACGATCGCGACCAGGGCCATGGAGACCGGAACGACGAGCCAGGCGAGCCGCCAGCTCACCTCCCCCACGATGCCGACGAGCGGCATGCCGACGATCCACGCGAGCGGCGGCCCGAGGAGCGCGATCGCGAGGACGCGGGATCGGTCCGTCGCGGTCGACCACTCGGCGGTCGCGGCGACCGCCGCGGAGTAGGAGATCCCGATGCCGAACCCGGCCAGCACCTGCGCTGCGATCAGAACCGGGAAGTCGGGCGCGACCGCGGAGACGACCGAGCCGAGCGCAAGGGTCAGGACACCCCCGACGAGGAGCCCTCTCAGGCCGAGCCGCGTCGCCCACAATCCGGCGGTCAGAGCGGCAATTCCCGCTGCGAATCCCGAGACCGTCCGCAACTGGCCCGCCGTGGCGACGGACACGCCGAGATCGCTTGCGACGTCGGGCAGTAGCGGGTTCAGCACGACGAGCGCGGCCTGCGACGCCGCCAGCGCGGCGAGGAGCGCGAACCCGACGGCCCGAGGACCGTCTCCCCTCAAAGGATGATCGGCACCGTTCCGCCGTCGGCGCTCCACGCAGCACCCGTCACGTACGAGGCCCTCTCCGAGCAGAGGAACACAATGACGGATGCGATCTCGGATGCATCCGCGAGCCGACCCAGCGGTCGTCCCGCAGCGACCTTGGACAACACTTCCTCTCGGTCGCCTTGCTGCGCGGCGAGGCCGCTGTCCCCGAGCCATGCATCTGTCGTGGTCGGCCCGGGCGTGACCGCGTTCGACCGCACGCCGTCCTTGGCGTAGAGATCCGCGATCAGTCGCGAGAGAGACAGCACCGCGGCCTTGGTGACCGAGTAGTGCGGCATCCCGGTCGACGGCCGCTTCCCTGCCGTCGACGAGACGTTGACGATGGACCCGCCTCCGTCTCGGAGGTGCGGCAGTGCTCCGCGGATGGCGCGGACGTAGCTCATGACGTTCAACTGCCAGTAGGCGTCCCACTCCTCGTCGGCCACCTCCTCGAAGCGCGCGATGCGCGCGACACCGACGTTGTTGACGAGGACGTCCAGACCGCCGAGGGCAGCTGCGGCTTCGTCCACGACCTGCTCGACCGCCTCGGAGCGCGAGAGATCGCTCGCGATGTGAGCCGTCTCGCCGATCCCGGGCGCGTCGCGACGCCCGGACGTCACGACGTGTGCGCCCTCGTCGACGAGCTGCCGAGCGACCTCCAGCCCGATGCCGGCCGTCGAGCCCGTCACGAGGCAGCGCTTGTCGTCGAGCTCGAGATCCACGCGCCTAGGCTATCCCGCGTGCCGACGACGATCGTTCTCGTCCGACACGGCGAGACCGACTGGAATCGCGAGCACCGCTTCCAGGGCCACGCCGACACCCCGTTGAACGAGGCGGGGCGCCTCCAGGCTCGCGAGCTGGCCGACACGCTGCGCGACGAGCGCCTCGCCGCGGTGTACACGAGCCCGCTGCAGCGCGCGAGCGAGACCGCGCGGATCGTCGCAGACGAGCTCGGGCTCGAGGCACGAGCGCTCGAGGCTATGCGCGAGATCGACGTCGGCGACTGGCAGGGGATGACCGTGGACGAGGTCAGGACGCGCTTTCCAGATCGGGCGGACGTCGCCTGGCGATCCGGCTGGCAGAACGGCGAGACGCACGAGGAGCTCGCCGAGCGCGTCGTTCCCGCGCTCCTCGATCTGGGCCGACTTCATCCGGACGATCGCGTGCTCGTCGTCACGCATGCCGGCCCGATCCGCGCCGCGCTGACGGCTGCCGCCGGCCTCTCGCTGGAGGAGCTACGCACGCAGGTCGGGCCGCTGGAGAACTGCGTCACGTTCCACGTCGTGATCCGAGACGGGAGACTCGTGCAGGCCGTCGACGCGACGCCCTAGGCGTCAATCGCCGGTGGGAGCGTGGCGCGCCTCGAGGAGGCGCAGGACTTCGGTCGAGGCGACGCGGATCGGCGCTCCTGGGGGCGTCGCGGCCGTGATCGTGCCCTGTCGAATCGCGCGATAGACCGCACTCGAGCTCATGCCGAGCACCCTCGCGGTCTCGGCCGGCGTGAAGAGCGGTGCTCGTTGCGTCGCTCGTTGCGCTTCGGCTTGCGCACGTGCTCTCTCGGTGAGCTCGCGCTCGAGAGCCTTCGCCGCGTCGGCTACCTCGCTGCGCGTCGTGCGCTCGACTTCCAGCAACTCGTCGAACGCGGCGCGCAAGTGCTTGACCTCGTTCGTCACGCGCTGCCGCGGGAGCTCTCCCCGGAGCAGCGGCGGCGTGAGGGCGCCATCCCCGAACAGCAGCAACCGCAGACGGAACTCCGCCTTTCGAAACGCCTCGTCGATGTCTCGAGCCGAGCTCCTCGAGCCGGCCGTATCCGGCGAAACCCAACCCCCGCTATCACGCGACTCAGTCGTTTCGAGCTCCCAGACTCGGTAACCACCTCGGCAAAGAGAACGGCTACTCTCCGCGCGGTGGAGGATTACACCAACAAATATAAGGGCGAGCAGGTCGAGGTCGCCCTCTTCGGCGGCGAATACCAGGAAGGCGTCCTCACCGCCTACTGCTCGTTCGAGGACGTTCCCCACGTCGAGCTCAACGGTCACATCCTCATCCCGCTCCAGAACGTCGCTTCGCTGCACTGCTCGAGCCGATGCGACGCACCCGAGCCCGACTGGCCACCGCGCGGGTTCATCGAGGACGACACCGGAGACTCGTAGTTCGTGGCGCGCGCGGCCGCGCTGAACATCCTGAAGGCAGGTTCGCTCGTTGCGGTGCTCTCCGCGGCGTTCGGCGGTCTCGGCTGGCTGATCGGCGGCGTGACGACGAGCCTGCTGTTCGCGTTCTGCGCACTGCTCGCCGCAACCGCGGTGTACCGCTACGGCGACCGGGCACTTCTCGGGATGCTCGGGGCGCGCCCGTTCGCTCTCGCGGAGGATCCGGTGTTGCGGTCGGGCACCGACAGGATCGCTGCGAAGCTCGGCGTCAGAGCACCGGGCCTCTACCTCATCGACGACGGCTTTCCGCGGCTGTTCGCGGTCGGCCGTGGTCCCTCGAGCTCGACGATCGCGATATCGACCGGCGCGCTGCACGGGCTTCGCCGGGAAGAGCTCGAGGCGGCACTGGCGCACGAGCTCGCCCACGTCAGGCGGCGCGACGTTCTGACGCAGACATTCGTCGTCCTCTTCGCCGCGACGCTCATGGAGCTCAGCCGGATCGGAGGATGGTTCTCGCGCTTCCTCCTGTACGTCTTTGCGCCCCTGGGCGCGGCTTTCGTCCACGTCTTGCTTTCGCCGAAGCGGGAGCTGCAGGCGGACGCCCTTGCCGCGCACGCGACGGGTGCGGCCCATGACCTCGCCGACGCGCTCATGCGCCTCGATCGAGCCGCCGAGCTCGTCGACTTCGCCGCGTCGCCCGCAACGGAGCCGCTGTACCCCATCGATCCTTTCGAGTCCGAGGGCGTCGCTCGCATGTTCAAGACCCACCCGCCTCTCGACGGTCGCGTGCGCCGCCTGCGCGAGCTCGGCGCCGGCTCGAACGGCCGCGTATCGGGCCCGTCAGTCTCGAAGCTCGCCGGGTAGCAGCGAGAACATCACCGAGTCGCGGATGCGGCCATCCGGATGCCGCAGGTGCGCACGCAAGACGCCCTCGCGCCGAAACCCGATCTTCTCGGCGACGCGCTGCGACGCGCTGTTGTCCGGGTCGGTGATGAGCTCCAGCCGCTGAAGCGCGAGCTCCTCGAGCCCGTGCCGCGAGAGCAGCCGGAGGGCGCGAGTGCAGATTCCGCGGCCGCGCGAAGCGGAGGCGACCCAGTACCCGATCGTGCCGCGGTACTGGTTCGAGTTGACGCCCATGCCGATGCCGCCGACGACCGAGCCATCGAGCACGATCGCCATCGCATCATGGTCGTCGCGGACCGCGCCGCGAATGAACGCCAGGGCGTCGTCGGCCGTATACGGATGGGGAATGGTCGGAATCCAGTGCGCGACCTCGGGGTCGTTGCACCCGGCGACCATCGCGTCGACGTCGTCCTCTGTCCACGGCCGGAGCACCAGATCGCCGTCGCGGAGCTCCATGGACGGAAGTCTAGGAACGACGGTGCAGCTCGTCGGTAGATACGACCGCGGCGGCAAAGCCGTCGCGCTTTAGGACTCTCCGCGACGGAACACCCGCGAGTAGCGGGTGTCCCGTCTGCGAAAAAAGTGGGCGGCGTCCTACTCTCCCGGGGGCTTGCGCCCCGAGTACCATCGGCGCTGGCGGGCTTAACTTCTCTGTTCGGAATGGGAAGAGGTGTATCTCCGCCGCTATGACCGCCCAAATTGTCGAGGTCGTGCCGCAAGCCTCTCCGCCGTACGCTCGCGGGAGGCGGGGACGAGCATCGCGCACGCACCCTCAAAACTCCATAGCAGCAGTCGTCGGTGTTCAAAATCAAGACCTCGGGCAATTAGTACGGCTCCGCTGAGCGCATTGCTGCGCGTACACGTGCCGCCTATCAACGTGGTCGTCTACCACGGCCCTTACTCCCTCGAGGGGATGGGAGGTCTCATCTTGAGGTGGGCTTCCCGCTTAGATGCTTTCAGCGGTTATCCCATCCAGGCGTGGCTAAGCAGCGATGCCCTTGGCAGGACAACTGCTACACCAGCGGCCTGTTCGTCTCGGTCCTCTCGTACTAGAGACGACTCCTCTCAAACCTCCAACGCCCATGGCGGATAGGGACCGAACTGTCTCACGACGTTCTGAACCCAGCTCGCGTGCCGCTTTAATGGGCGGACAGCCCAACCCTTGGGACCTGCT
>DASTWH010000116.1:0-5535 GCA_035758735.1 Gaiellaceae bacterium | reverse complement strand
GGAGATCCAAGAGCGGTTCCCCGCGACGATCGAGCTGGCGTTCGGCGCGATGATCTTCGCGACGTTCCTCGGCATCCCACTCGGCTTCATCGCGGCCAAGCGCCATGGGAAGTCGGTGGACCACGCCAGCCTCTTCGTCTCGCTCATCGGGGTCTCGATCCCCATCTTCTTCCTCGCCATCATCCTGAAGTGGGCGTTCGCGGTCGAGCTCGGCTGGCTCCCGAGCGTGGGCCGGCAGGACGTCCTCATCGAGGCCGAGCACCCGACGAACTTCTACGTGCTCGACGGGATCGTCACGGGCAACTGGAACGCCGCCTGGGACGCCGTCAAGCACCTGATCCTGCCGGCGATCGCGCTCGGCTCCATCCCCCTCGCGATCATCGCGCGCATCACGCGCGCCTCCGTCCTCGACGTGCAGAACGAGGACTACGTGCGCACGGCCCGCGCGAAGGGCCTCTCGGGGCAGGTGGTCGACCGCCGCCACGTGCTGCGGAACGCGATGCTGCCGATCTCGACGATCGTCGGCCTGCAGGTCTGGCTCCTGCTGTCCGGCGCGATCCTGACCGAGACCGTCTTCGCGTTCCCGGGGATCGGCACGTGGCTCCAGGCTGCGATCGAGAATCGCGACTATCCGGTGATCCAGGGCGGCGTCCTCTTCGTCGCGGTCGTAGTCGTCCTGGTCAACCTCTTCGTCGACCTCTCGTACGGCCTCCTCAACCCACGGATCCGGCTGGCGGGGAGGTAGGCGATGTCCATCGCCGAGATGGAGGCCCGCGAGCTCGAGCTCGAGCCGACCGGGAGCGGGCTCTGGGGCGAGGCGCTCCGCCGGGTTGCCCACAACCCCTTCGCGATCGTCGGCGTGGTCCTCATCGCCGGGCTGACGTTCACCGCGATCTTCGCCCCCTGGCTCGCGCCGTACGATCCGATCGAGCAGAACCTCGACGCGATCAGCCAGGGCCCGTCGCGCGAGCATCTGCTGGGGACGGACGACATCGGCCGCGACGAGCTCTCGCGGCTGATCTACGGGGCGCGCTACTCGCTCCTGATCGGGGTCGTGGCGGTGGCCGTCGGTCTCTCGATCGGCCTCGTGCTCGGGGCGATCGCGGGGTACTTCCAGCGGCTCGACAGCCCGATCATGCGCCTGATGGACATCATGCTGGCGATCCCCGGGTTCCTGATGGCGATCGGGATCGTCGCCCTGTGGGGCGAGGGCGGCCTGCTCCAGGTGATGATCGCCATCGGCGTCGTCAACATCCCGATCTTCACCCGCCTCATGCGCGGCTCGATCCTGGCGCAGCGCGACAACGACTACGTGCTCGCGGCCCGCTCGGTCGGCGTGCCGGGTCGGAAGATCCTCGCGTCCCACATCATCCCGAACTCGATCTCACCGGTGATCGTCGCGGCGACGCTCGCCCTCGCGACCGCGATCATCGACGCCGCCGGCCTCGGCTTCCTCGGTCTCGGGCCGCAGGATCCGGCCACGCCGGAGTGGGGCACGATGCTCACCGGCGCCGTCCGCTACCTGCAGACCGACCCGATGCTCGCCGTCTACCCGGGGATCTGCATCGTGCTCGCGGTGATGGGCTTCAACCTCATCGGCGACGCGCTCCGCGAGGCGCTCGACCCCAAGCTGCGCGGGCGGTCGTGAGCGACGCGCCGCTCCTCACCGTCGACGACCTTCGCGTCCGCTTCTGGACGAGCCGGGGGCTCGTGCACGCGGTCAACGGGATCACGTTCGAGGTGCGCGCCGGCGAGACGCTCGGTCTCGTGGGAGAGTCGGGGTGCGGCAAGAGCGTCACCGCCCTCGCCACCATGGGGATCCTGCCGCGTGCCGCGCGGATCCCCTCCGGGAACATCAAGCTCGAGGGGCGGGATCTGCTCGGGCTGTCCGAGCGCGCCTGGCGTCGTGTCCGCGGCAAGGAGATCGCGATGATCTTCCAGGACCCGATGACGAGCCTGAACCCCGTGCTCACGATCGGGGCGCAGTTGCGGGAGTCGATCCAGGAGCATCTCGACCTCGATCGCAAGGCGGCGACGAAGCGGGCGATCGACCTGCTCGAGCAGGTCGGGATCCCCGGGGCGAAGGAGCGGCTCAAGAACTACCCGCACCAGTTCTCGGGCGGGATGCGCCAGCGCGTGATGATCGCGATGGCGCTCGCGTGCGAGCCGAAGCTCCTGATCGCGGACGAGCCCACGACGGCGCTCGACGTCACGATCCAGGCGCAGATCCTCGACCTCCTCCGGGAGCTCGTCACCGAGCGGGGCACCGCGCTCGTGCTCATCACCCACGACCTGGGCGTCGTCGCGGGAACGTGCGAGCGCGTGCAGGTGATGTACGCCGGCACGCTCGTCGAGACAGGCACGGCCGACGAGATCTTCGCGGCGCCGCGGCACCCGTACACGCTCGGCCTCCTGCAGAGCGTGCCGCGACTCGACCTCGGCCGCCGCCAGCCCCTGCACCCGATCCCGGGCGCGCCGCGGAACATGCTGACCGAGCCGTCGTCGTGCCCGTTCGCGCCACGGTGCCGCTACCGGCTCGACCGCTGCACCGAGGAGCTCCCGCTGCTCGAGCGGCTCGACACCGGCCAGCGCGCGGCGTGCTTCAACCCGGCCGCCCCTGACGAGTGGCAGCGGTCGCGCGTGGGCGGGGCCGCCGCGTGAGCGGCAACGGCCACCACACGGGGCCGCTCGTCGAGCTTGACGACCTCCGGGTCTGGTTCCCGATCAAGAGCGGCGTCATCTTCGACCGTCACGTCGGCGATGTGAAGGCCGTCGACGGGGTCTCGCTGGCGATCGACCGAGGCGAGACGGTCGGACTGGTGGGCGAGTCCGGCTGCGGCAAGTCGACCGTCGGGCGGGCGATGCTCCGCCTCTACGAGCCCACCGGGGGCCGCGTCGTCTTCGAGGGAACCGACGTGACGCACCTGCCCGAGTCGCAGCTGCGCGGGCTGCGGCGCGAGATGCAGATGGTCTTCCAGGACCCGTTCGCCTCGCTCAACCCGCGCCACTCGGTGGGGCGCACGATTGGCGAGCCCTTGCGCGTGCACGGCATCGCCACGGGGCGGGAGGCCTCGACGCGCGTCCGCGAGATCCTCGAGGTCGTCGGCCTGCCGCCGGACGCCGCGAACCGCTACCCCCACGAGTTCTCCGGCGGTCAGCGTCAGCGCGTCGGGCTCGCCCGCGCCCTCGCGCTGAACCCGTCGCTCGTCGTGTGCGACGAGCCGGTCTCGGCGCTCGACGTCTCGATCCAGGCCCAGATCGTCAACCTCCTCGAGAACCTGCAGGAGGAGTTCGGGCTGACGTACCTCTTCATCGCGCACGACCTCGCGGTCGTACGGCACATCTCCGATCGGATCGCCGTGATGTACCTCGGGAAGATCGTCGAGATCGCCCCGGCGGACGATCTGTACGACAACCCGCTGCACCCGTACACGCTCACATTGCTGTCCGCGATCCCGATCCCCGATCCGGTCGTGGAGCGGTCGCGGCGGTCGATCCGCGTCCAGGGCGATCTCCCGAGCCCGGCGAATCCCCCCGCCGCGTGTCGCTTCCACACCCGCTGCCCGTTCGTGCAGGAGACGCGGTGCCGCGACGAGGAGCCGCTGCTGCGGGAGCTCGACGGACACCAGGTCGCATGCCATTTCGCGGAGCAGATCCGCGCCGGCGCCATCACCCCGGTGGAGCGCGCGCCGGTCCTCGACGCGGACGTCGACGAGTCGCGCGCGCCCGCTCCGTACGACCCTCCGCCGACCTAGGCGGGGGTGCCCGTTCGAGTGAGGTTCACCCGAACGAGGCACCGATCCCTCTAAAGCGCTATCCGAGGCACGCCGATAGCCATCTCGTGGACGCCGCGGAGCGGAGAGAGATCCTGAATCGATACCGCGACCACAGCCGCCGGTTCGAGGCGGCTGCGGCACGTCGCAACGCGAAGCGCCCGGGCGCGGTCATCCCCTTTGCGCCGCCCCCCGTGCTGCGCGAGCTCGAGCAGGAGCCCACCGCCCGCGAGCTCGAGGTGCTACAGCTCGTCGCCGACGGGCTGGTCAACCGCGAGATCGGAGAGCGGCTGTTCCTCTCGGAGGAGACGGTCAAGTCTCACGTGCGGCACCTGCTGGCGAAGCTTCAAGCGCGCAGCAGAGCCCACGCCGTAGCCGCTGGCTTCCGGCGTGGGCTCATAGCTTGATCGTCACGTCCGAACCTCACTTCTGTGCGTTCTCGGCCATCCCCCAGAGGAGGGATGCCCTACGGGCTTACAGAAACGAGGATCTGACGGGTTACCAGTCCCTCACGCCAGCGGACATGATGGCGAGAAGGAGGTTGCGAACAAGGCTGCTTCGCATCTGCAACTCCTGGATTGGGAACTGACGGCAGCGGCATCGTATACCCCGTTCGGGGGATTGAGCAAGTGATTCGTTCTCGACACTCAACTCAACTGCTCACCGCGTACGTGTTCGCGCTTGCGGGCGCCGCCGTTGTGGTCGCCTTCGTTCTTCACGATCAGGGATATGCGCTTGGCAACCCTTGGGTGCTCGGCGCTCTCTGCATCGCTGCTGCGCTAACGGATCGCGCTTCGGTGCGCGTGAGCGATACGACCGATCTAACGATCTCGCCGGTTCTCACGCTCTTCACCGCAGTTGTGTTTGGACCCTTGGCGGGCGGCGTGGTCGGAGCCGCCTCAGAGCTCGGCGATCCCGAGCTCTTCGATGCGGACCGTCAGGGACGTTCTCTTCACCTGAAGTGGATGACCTACACGAGCAGCAGGTTCCTGGCGGGGGCCGCAATGGGCTTGACGGCGGAGTACGTGCAGGATCGAGTTGACTCCACCGTTGGCCTCTTCGCCGCGACGGTCGTTGCGTCCGCGGTTGGAGAGGGTCTCGAGATCGCATTCGCGACCGTGACGAGTTGGATTCGCGGCAATCGCTCGTCGATCGCGCGAACAGTTGGACCTGTCATGGCCACTGCGGTTTGTGTCTACGCGCCGGTGGTGGGTGCACTCGCCTTCGCATACACGGAGGTCTCGCCTTGGTCTGCGTTCCTGTTCCTCGCGCCGGCGATCGCGGCTCAGCAGCTGTTCAGTCTCTACCAGCAGAAAGCGCGCCTGTACGAAGAGCAACTCTCGCTATACGAGGACTTGAAGGTCGCGAACACCCGCCTCACCGAGGCGAACCTCTCGTTCGCGACGGCGCTTGTGCAAACGCTTGAGGAGAGCGACCGGTACACCGCGGGTCACTCCCGCGCGGTGGCAACCTACTCGCGTGACATCGCCGAAAAACTCGGTCTCTCCGTCGATGACGTTGAGCGAACCTACTTGTCCGGTCTTGTGCACGACATCGGGAAGATCGGACTCCCGGCGACTCTGTTGAACAAGGAGGGGCGTCTCACGTTAGAGGAATTCCGTGAGATGGAACGCCACTCAGAGATCGGCGAACGCATCCTGTCGAAGGTGGATGCGTATGCGGACGTCGCCATCATCGTTCGTCATCACCACGAGCGGATGGACGGCGAGGGGTACCCCGACAAGATCGCAGGGGAGGAGAT
>DASTWH010000073.1:0-11026 GCA_035758735.1 Gaiellaceae bacterium | reverse complement strand
GATGAAGGTCGACCGCGGACGGCTGTTCGTCGCCGGCGGTCCCAACGGCAACGCGTTCGTCTACAACGCGAAGTCCGGCGCGCTCATCACGTCGTACACCTTCGCCGGGGGCTTCGTGAACGACGTCGTCGTCACGAAGCGAGCCGCCTGGTTCACCGACTCGTCGAAGCCCGTCCTCTACCGCGTCGTCCTCGGCCCCAACGGGCGGCCGGGCGCGTCGTTCACCTCGGTCAACCTGACCGGCGACTACACGCATGCCTCGGGCTTCAACGTCAACGGCATCGACGCGACGAAGAACGGAAAGACGCTCGTGTTCGTCCAGTCGAGCTCCGGGAAGCTCTTCACCACCGGCGCGAACGGCGTCGCTCGCGCGATCGTGCTCGCGGGTGGCGAGAGCGTCCCGAACGGCGACGGCATCCTCCTCGACGGCAAGACGCTGTACGTCGTCCAGAACTCGATGGACGTCGTCGCGAAGATCGCGCTCTCGCCGAACCTCCGAAGCGGTCGTGTGCTCCGGCGGATCAGCGACGCGCAGAACCTCGACTTCCCGACGACGATCGCCGAGCAGGGAAGCCGCCTGTACGCGGTGAACGCGCGATTCGACTTCCCGTCGCCCGACGCGTCGACGCCGTACTGGGTGACGAAGCTGTCGAAGTGAAGACTAGGGCTTCCCTCCGTAGCGCCGCGCCCGGCGGGTCTCCCGTGCGCGGGCTCGCCAGCGGCTCTTGAGCTCGCGCTGGATCCGACGGCTCGACCGCGCCTCGATCGCGCGCAGCTCGCGCTGCAGCTTCACGTAGTTGCGCCAGCGGTCGACGTCGAGCTCACCGGTCTCGAGGGCCTCGCGGACCGCGCAGTCGGGCTCGCTCGAATGGGCGCAGTCGTTGAAGCGGCACTGTGACGCGAGCTCGGCGACGTCGGAGAAGGCACTGTCGAGGTCGCCTTCCCAGATCTGAAGCTCCCGCAGGCCTGGCGTGTCGATGAGGATCGCCCCGCCGGGCATCATGAGCAGCTGTCGATGACGGGTGGTGTGGCGTCCCCGGCCATCGTTTCGGAGACCCCCGACGTCCATCACGGTTCGCCCTGCCAGCCGGTTGGCGAGCGTCGACTTCCCGGTTCCCGAGGAGCCGAGGAGGACGAACGTCTTCGCTGGCTCGAGCAGCGCACGCACCTCGTCGAGCCCCTCGCCCGTGACGTTGCTGACCGCGTGGACGGGTACGCCCACCGCGACGGCTTCCGCCTCGACGAGCTTGCCGGGATCGTCGAGGACGTCGAGCTTCGTGAGCACGATCACGGGGTCAGCGCCGCTGTCCCAGGCCGCGGTGAGGTAGCGCTCGAGGCGGCGCGGGTTGAAGTCCGCATCGAGGCCGTTCACGAGGACGACGGTGTCGACGTTCGCGACGAGGATGTGCTCCTCCGCTTTCAGCCATGGCGTCTTGCGCGAGACCTTCGTCCGGCGGGGCAGGAGCGCCTCGATCGCGTCGCGATCTCCGGGTGCGTCGCAGACGACGACCCAGTCGCCGACGGCCGGCATCCCGCCCCAGATCTCGTCGTCGCGCAGTCGACCGCGCGCATGTGCGAGCCGGTCGCCCAGCTCGGAGCGGACGTAGTAGCCGCCGCGATGCTCCGCGACGACGCGACCAGCGCGAAAGCCGCGCTCTCTATGTGGTGTGAAGGCCACCTCGAGCTCGTCGGTCCACCCGAGAGCGGCCAGGGTTCCATCGGACAACGCAAAGCTCCTTCACTCGGATGGTGAACCGGGCCGCGGCTCGAGCCGCGCGGCGTGGAGCTAGGCGGAGGCGTCGAGCCGAACTGAGATGCGAAATGCGACTTTCATGGACATCTCCTTTCGCTCGACGACGGGACCCCAGCAGGGTACGCGCCGGTCGCCTGCGGCGTCAACCGCTTGACTTCGAGCCAAGGCTTTCGTTTGACTGACGCCGCGTGGGGAACATCCCGTAAAGGTGGCGACCGTCGTCGACGACTCCGTTGTGCCTGACACCGGGGTTCCGATGGTGCGCCTCGACGGCGTGCGGAAGAGCTTCGGCGACAACCTCGTGCTCGCCGGGATCGACCTCAGCGTCGCCCACGGCGAGGTGCTCGTGATCATCGGCCCCAGCGGAAGCGGCAAGAGCACGCTCCTTCGCTGCGTCAACCTCCTGGAGCCGATCCAGGCCGGGAGCATCTACCTCGAGGGCCAGGAGATCACGGGGAAGGGCGCGGACGTGGCCGCCGTCAGGCAACGCATCGGAATCGTCTTCCAGCAGTTCAACCTCTTTCCCCACCTGACCGCGATGGACAACCTGACGCTCGCAGCGCGGCGCATCAGGAAGATGCGCCGTCGGGACGCCGAGGCGCGGGCACGCGAGCTTCTGGTGATGGTCGGGCTCGAGGAGAAGGCCGACCAACATCCGCACCAGCTCTCGGGCGGTCAGCAGCAGCGAGTCGCGATCGCACGGGCGCTGATGATGAACCCGCACGTCATGCTCTTCGACGAGGTCACGTCGGCGCTCGACCCGGAGCTGGTCGGCGAGGTGCTCGTCGTCATGCGCGACCTCGCTCGCACGGGCATGACCATGCTCGTCGTCACGCACGAGATGCACTTCGCGCGTGACGTCGGCGACCGCGTGGTGTTCATGGACGAGGGCACGATCGTGGAGGAAGGCCTGCCGGCAGACGTGCTCGACCGGCCGCGGAAGGAACGCACGCAGCGCTTCCTGCGGCGCAGCCTGCAACTCGCACATTCCCTGGAGGAGCTCACCATCGACGAAGGAGGGACAGCCGAATGAAACGACTCGCCACAGTCGTGCTCGTAACGGTCGTCGCGGGCGTCGCGCTCGCAACCTGGGGTGGCGCCGCGTCCGCCCGTGAGGCGAACGAGGCACAGAAGCTCCCCGCACTACCGTCCAACATCAAGGAGCGCGGACGCTTCAACATCGGAATCAAGTGCGACGCGCCGCCGTTCGGCTACATCGACGTCCGCGGCCGGAACGTGGGTTTCGACGTCGAGATCGCACGCTGGTTCTCGCGCTTCGCGTTCGGCAAGTCGAACCGGATCACCTTCACGTGCTTGACGACCCCGGCGCGCGAGCCCGCGCTCACGACCGACCGCGTGGACATGGTCATCGCGACCTTCACGTACACAGCTGACCGCGACACGCGGATCGACTTCTCACGCGCGTACTACAAGGCCACAGGGACGCTTCTCGTCCCGAACAGCGCACCGAACACCTACCTGCCGACGCTCGCGGGCAAGACGATCGCGACCACGTCCGGCTCGATCTACGACCGCTGGATCAAGAACTGCTTCAAGGACACGAAGCTCGTCGTGACCGACAGCTTCACGAACGCACTCCTCGCCTTCCGTGACGGACGTGCCGACGCACTCATGTGGGACGACGCCGTCCTCGTCGCCATCGCCGCGGCCGACCGCAACCTGAAGTTGACGTCGGACAGATTCCTGGCGCTCCCGTATGGCATAGGGATCAAGCAGGGAAACACCGCACTCAGGAGCTGGGTCAACTCGCGCCTCGAGGTGATGCGCAAGCGGGACACGTTCAACACGATCCTCAAGAACAACGTTCCGGCACGGGTGTTCGCAGGGTTCCAAAAGAACATCCTCAGGCCGAACAACACGTTCACGTATACGCAGGGCGACGAGACGACCAAGTGCCCGTAACGGGCATTGACTGCTCGACCGAAGGAGCGGCCGCGGAAGCGGCCGCTCCTCTAACCGCGTGATCGCGCACCTCCTGCTCGGACTCTCGCTCGGCGACATCTGGTCGTTCGTCGAGGTGAACCTCGACGAGCTCCTTGCCGGCCTGCGCCGAACGCTCACGATCTCGGCCATCGCGATCGCGGGCGCGTCGGTAATCGGGCTGACGCTCGGTGCGGCGCGCGCCTACCGGATCCCGGTCGTGAGCCAGGTCGCCGCGGTCTACGTCGAGGTGATCCGCAACACGCCGATCCTCGTGCAGATCTTCATGCTCTTCTACGCGCTGCCCCAGATCGGCATCCGCCTCGAGGCTTTCACGGTCGCCTGGCTCGCGGTGACCGTCTGGGGAGGAGCCTTCAACACCGAGAACTTCCGAGCCGGCTTCGAGGCCGTACCGACGCGCTACCGCGAAGCGGGTACGGCACTGGGGTTCAAAGGCTTCGCGACCTTCGTCAACATCACGCTGCCGATCGGAGGGCGGATCGCGCTTCCGTCGTCGATCAACACCTACATCAGCATCGTCAAGAACACGTCGCTGATGTACGTGATCGCGTACCCCGAGATCACGACGACGATCTACCAGATCCAGGCGCTGACACTCGAGACCGCCGAGGCGTTCACCGTGCTCGCGCTGACCTACCTGATCATCGTCTGGTCCCTCTCGGCGCTCATTCGACTGCTCGAGTCGCACCTGGCGCTCCCCGAGGATCGCAGATGAGCACTCCGGACTGGGTCGAGCCGGTCGCCCGCTACATGCTCGAGGTGGGCCTCGCGAATACGCTCAAGCTGTCGGCGATCGCACTCGTCGGCAGCTCGCTGATCGGCATCGTCCTCGGGACGCTCCTCACCATCCGCTTCCTGCCGCTGCGGGCGGTCATCCGAGCGTACATCGAGATCTGGCGCGGGCTTCCCATTCTCGTGACCATCTTCATCGTCTACTTCGCCCTGCCGTCCGTCAGCCCGACGCTGCGGTTCGACTCCATCACGGCGGGTGCGATCGCCCTGATCCTCTGGGGAAGCGCGCAGGTGGCGGAAACCACGCGCGGCGCCGTCCAGTCCATCCCACGCGAGCAACACGAGGCGGCGGCGGCACTCGGCTTCGGCTGGGTCGGTCGGCAGGCGTTCGTGATCATGCCGCAGGCCCTCCGTCGACTCCTGCCACCGCTCGTCGGCCTGCTCGTGAACATCATCCAGAACACCACGATCGTTCAGGTCATCGGGGCGCCAGAACTCCTCGAGACGGCGGAGCGCCAGGTCGAACGGCTCACGTTCGAGGGCGACCAGCACGCGATCGAGATCTACGGCGCCGTGATGGTCGTGTTCTTCATCCTCTCGTTCCCGCTGACGCGCCTCGCCGCGTACCTCGAGCGCCGGCTGACGTAGGTTCCCTCCATCAGCACGGACAAGCCGGAGATCACCGAGGTCGTCAACGCGCAGATGCCGCTCGGCGCGACCCTTGGCATCCGGATGTTCGGTGACGCGGACGAGGTCGACGCGACGATCGACTGGGCGCCCGGCCTCTGCACCGCCGCCGGTGTGCTCCACGGAGGCGTGCTCATGTCTCTGGCCGACGCCGCAGGCGGCGTGTGCGCGTTCCTGAACCTGCCGGCGGGCGCCGCGGGCACGGCGACGATCGAGTCGAAGACGAACTTCCTCGGCGCCGTTCTCGAGGGAACCGTGATCGCACGGGCACGCCCGCTGCACATCGGGAAGACGACGATCGTCGTCGAGACGGACGTGTTCGACGCTGCTGACAGACGGGTCGCGCGCACCATCCAGACACAGGCGGTGCTGGCAGCCGACTAGGCCGGCGCTATCCTGTCCGCGGCGCGGTGGCGGTAGCTCAGTTGGTAGAGCCCCGGGTTGTGGTCCCGGTGGTCGCGGGTTCGAGTCCCGTCCGCCACCCTGAACGCGTCTAGGGTACGACCCCGATGAGCGGCGAAGGGCTCGCATCGGCGACGCGGTTCCTCGTCCTCGCTCTGGGGACGCTCTACGCGCTCGCGGCCGTCGGCGGGCACGTCCTCGTCGGCCTCGACTCGACGCGCGACATCGTGCTGTGGACAGGTCTCCTCTTGGTTGGCGCGGCGCTGCTCTTCGCCGGCCAGCTCCTCGCTCCCCCCGGGACGCTCTCGGCGCTGCTCGTCTCGCTCGGAGCAGTCGTCGGCGGCCTGCCGCTCTTCTGGACGCTCCTCGTGCCGATCGCGGTCGCCGCGGTCGTCGCCTGCAGCGTCGCGCTCGCGCGGCGCGGAGCCGCGCCGGCCTGATGCGTCACACACGTACGGGGTGGTGGCTCGAGGAAGCCGGCGAGGTCACGCCACAGCCCCCGCTCTCCGGCGACACGCGGGCGGACGTGGTCGTGGTCGGAGGCGGGTACCTCGGCCTCTGGACGGCCTGGCAGCTCCGGCAGCTCGATCCGAACCTCGACGTGCTCGTGCTCGAGGCCGCACTCTGTGGCCACGGGCCGAGCGGCCGAAACGGCGGATTCTGCGAGACCCTCTGGGGCGATGCGCCGACCCTGCGCGAGAAGGCGGGGGATGCCGCCGCGCTCGCCGTCTGTCGTGCGTCGGAGGAGGCCGTTCGCGGGATCGGCTCCTGGTGCGAGACGAACGAGGTCGACGCATGGTTCCGCGAGGCTCCGATGCTGCAGGTGTCGACGACGGAGTCGCAGGTCGGCTCGCGGAGCGCGACGGTCGACGCCGCCGCTGCACTCGGCGCGCCCGACGAGGTCGTGGCGGTGTCGGCCGAGGAGGTTCGGAAGCGCTGCGACTCCCCGCTGTTCCTCGGCGGTGAGCTCTACCGGCTGAACGCGACCGTGCACCCGGCCCGGCTCGCGCTCGGCCTCCGCACGAAGCTCCTCGAGCACGGCGTCCGCATCCACGAGCGCACGGAAGTGACGAAGCTCGAGCGCAGCGGAAGCGTCTCGACGAGGACGGGACGGGTCGAGGCAGGCGCTGCGGTCCTCGCAGTCAACACCGCAGCGGCCGGCTTCCCCGGCTACCGGCTCTCGCTGGCGGTCGCCTCCAGCCACATCGTGCTCACCGAGCCGATCCCGGAGGTGCTCGACGAGCTCGGGTGGACCGGCGGCGAGGCGATCGTCGACAGCCGCACGCTCGTCCACTACACGCGCACGACGCGCGACGGGCGGATCGTGTTCGGCTGGGGCGGCGGGACGATGGGCATCGGAGGCCGAAGGGCGGATCGACTCGAGCTCGACCGCGACGTCGTGGCATCGACGCGCGAGAGTCTGACGCGATTCTTCCCCCAGGCGCGCGGGCGGGAGGTGACGCACGCCTGGGGCGGACCGATCGACGTCTCGCCCACGCACCTGCCGATCTTCGGCAGCCGCGAACGTGTTCATCACGGCTTCGGGTTCACCGGGAACGGCGTCGGCCCGTCCTACCTGGGCGGCGAGATCCTCGCGCGCCTCGCACTCGATCGCCGCGACGAGCGGACCCAGCTGGCCATCGTGGAGCCCGACCGCAAGCTCTTCCCGCCCGAGCCGTTCCGCTACGCCGGCGGCTCGCTCATCCGCCGGGCGCTCGTCGCGAAGGACGCCGCGGAGGACGAGGGTCGCGAGCCGAGCCTGCCGACGCGCTTCATCGCGTCGCTCCCGCGGCGCCTCGGTCTGCGCCTGCCGCGCTAGCCCCAGCAGACCGCCAATCCGCCGAGCTTGACCCGGTGCGCACGCCTTCGTAACGTCGGTCCGTGGTCCGGATCGCACTCGTCGCCGTCGCAGCGCTCACGACGTTCGCGGCGACCGCATCGGCCTCGAGCGAGGCACGCCCACCAGCGGGAACACCCGACCCGAGGATGATGGTCCTGACGAGCGGCGACCTCGGTGGGGCACGCGTGAGCGGCCAGAAGTACTTCAAGGATCCCGACTTCCCGTCCGTCGTCTCGTACGTCCGGGCGTTCACGAACGGCACGGTCGGACGTAGACAGCTGGCGTACGTCGAGAGCGAAGCCGACGTCGGGAAGAACTCGACGGCGACGGCGGCGTTCCTTCTCGCGCTCCGGAAGGCGCTCGCGTCCGAAGATGCGCGGCAGCTCCTTGCCGAATCCTTCCGGGAGGGGCTCGGGGCGGAAGCCTTCGTGACCGACGTCAGGGTCGGACGCCCACGGAGTCTCGGCGTGACTCCCGGCTCTTTCGACGTGCGCGTCAGTGCACGTCTGCTCGGACGCAAGGTCGACCTCCACCTCGCAGCATTCGCCGTGGAGCGTGTCCTCGGCCTCGTCTCGGCCGAGGGCAACATCGGGCGGGCGGTACCGCTGGCCGTGATGAGGCGCATCGCCCGCATCCAGGCGGCGCGGACCGTCCTCGAGCTCGTGCCGCAGAACCTCGCGGCTCCCACCGTCTCAGGTGTGCCCGCCGTACGCGAGACCCTGACTGCGAGCCCCGGCCGCTGGACCGGAAACCCGCGCGCGTACAACTATGCGTGGCAGCGATGTGACGCCGCAGGCGGCGCGTGCAGGGCGATCGGCGGAGCGACGGCGCGGAGCTACGTGTTGACGGATGCCGACGTCGGTTCGGCGCTTCGCGTCGCGGTCCGGGCGCGTGGCGCGATCACGAGCGAGCCGGCTATCTCCGCCCCGTCGGCTGCGGTGGTCGTCTTCGTCGACACGTTCGAGACCGACCGCGGGGAGTGGACGTTTTCCACGACCGGCGTCGGCCCCCGGGCGGCGGTCGCGAACGGGCAGCTCGAGCTCACGCTCCCGGCCGGAACGGTGTTCGGACCGGAGAGCTACGCGATGGCATCCGCGACAACGAGATGCACGCTGTCCGGCGACTTCGACATGCAGGTCGACTACCGCCTGCTCTCGGGACTGCTGCCGGCGAGCGGCATGACCGCGACCTTTGCGACGTCGGAATTCACCGGAAGCTCCTACAGCGGTACGCACGGCGTGTTCGTGCACAACGCCGGCGGCAACAACCACGGTATCTCGAGCCACTTTCCGAGCCCGCCGGGAGTGTTCGGGCCGCCGTACAACGGCTTCGTCTCGGACTCGTCCACCTCGGGAACGCTTCGACTCGAGCGGTCGACCACCGGAGGCGTCACCACCGTCACGGCCTCGCGACTGACCGGCCAGCCATGGTCGTTCACCAGCCTTCCCTACGTCCCCCCAACGAGCCAGGCCGTCAACCTGCACGTCTTCACGAACGTGGCGGTTCCGACGGAGGTCCGGGTGGCCTTCGACAATCTCAGGATCACTCGGGGCGCGCTCAGCTGCCCGTGAGTCTCGTCGCGTCGACCGCCTACGCGTCGAGGACGGGCGCGAGGACGACGCCGTAGCCTTGACTCTCGAGCAGGCTCACCGCCTGCGCCGCGTCGTCCTCGCCGGTCACGAGCACGGTCAGCGTGCCGCCGCGCTCCGGCGAGAGATGCTCGAGCTCGAAGTCGGAGACGTTGATCCGCTCGGCGCCGAGCGCCTGGAAGATCCCGGCCAGGACACCGGGGCGATCCGGGATGTGCACGCGGAGACGATGGAGTGCGCCTGCGTCCTCGTACGCTGTATCGAGCATTCGTCGGCGGTTGCCGCTGGCCTCGCCGATCCAGCGCGCGAGGAAGCCGGCGTCGCCGGACGCCAGCGCCGACTCGAGCTGCTCGACGCGGCGGCGGTGCTCGCCGAGCGCGGTCTGCAGCTCGTCCCGGTTGTCCAAGAAGATATCGACCCAGATCCGTGGGTTCGCGCCGGCGATCCGCGTCATGTCGCGGAGCGAGCCGCCCGCAGCGCTCAGCGGGTCGTGTCCTTCCACACGCGCCGACCCCGCCTGGTTCAGGAGGACGTTCGCCAGTGCATGCGGGAGGTGACTCGTCACGGCGACGAGCCGGTCGTGTGCTGCCGGATCGATCGCCACGGGACGCGCTCCGAGCGCGACCGCGAATGCGTGGGCGGCGCGGTAGCGCGCGGGCTCCGTCGCCGCGAGAGGGGTCAGGAACCACGTCGCGCCTTCGAAGAGGTCGGCACTCGCACTGCCGGGACCTCGCGCCTCCGCACCGCAGATCGGATGGCCGCCGACGAAGCGCGGATCCTCCCCGACGGCCGCGCACACCGCGCCCTTCGTCGAGCCGACGTCGGTCACCGTGCACGCCGACGGAGCTGCGTCGAGGACGTCGCGTACGACACCGGGCAGCCCGGCTACCGGGACCGCGACCAGGGCGAGATCGGCGTCGCGAAGCGCGTCCCCCAGTGACTCGGCGGGCTCGACCGCGTCGCGCTCGGCGGCCGCCGCCAGGATCGCCGAGTCCTCGTCCCACCCGACCACCGAGTCGGCCTCGCCGGCCCGGCGCGCCGCGAGGGCCGCCGAGGCTCCGATGAGCCCCGTCCCGACGACGGCTAGGCGCATGCCCGATCCGGGCTCACGCCGAGCGCATCAGCTCGGCGACGCGGAAAGCGAGGTCGAGCGACTGGCGGCCGTTGAGACGCGGGTCGCAGAGCGTCTCGTAGCGGCGGTCGAGCTGTTCCTCCCGCACGTCCTCGGAGCCGCCGACGCACTCGGTCACGTCCTCGCCGGTGAACTCGATGTGAATCCCGCCGGGCCACGTCCCGATAGCCCGATGGGCAGCGAAGAAGCCCTCGAGCTCGGCCATGATCGCCTCGAAGTGCCGCGTCTTCGTGCCGGAGGGCGTCAGCACCGTGTTGGCGTGCATCGGGTCGCACACCCAGGCGACCGGAATCTCGGCGCTCCGCATCGCCTCGAGGAGCGGTGGGAGCGACTCGCGAACGCGCTCGGCACCCATGCGCACGACGAACGTGAGCCTGCCCGGGATCCGATCGGGATTGAGCCGCTCGGCGAGCCGCACAGCATCCTCGGCCGTCGCGGTCGGCCCGAGCTTGACCCCGATCGGGTTGTGCACCCCGGAGAAGAACTCGACGTGGGCGCCGTCCGGATCGCGCGTGCGGTCCCCGATCCAGAGCATGTGCGCAGAGCAGTCGTACGGCAGCCCCGTCAGCGAGTCCGTACGGGTCAGCGGCTCCTCGTAGTCGAGGAGCAGGCCCTCGTGACTCGTCCAGACGTCGACCTCGTGGATCGTCCGCTCGCTTCCGAGGTCGAACCCGATCGCCTGCATGAACCGCAGCGCGCGCTCGATCTCGTCGGCGAGCGCCTCGTAGCGTCGCCCGGAGGGTGAGGACGCGACGAACTCGCGGTTCCAGTTGTGGACGTGGGTGAGATCGGCGAAGCCCCCCTTCGTGAACGCGCGCAGGAGGTTCAGCGTGGAGACGGACTGGTAGTAGCCCTGCACGAGCCGCTCCGGGTCGGGGATGCGCGCCTCGGGCGTGGGCTCGTCGGAGTGGACGATGTGGCCGCGGAAC
>DASTWH010000043.1:0-5828 GCA_035758735.1 Gaiellaceae bacterium | reverse complement strand
CTTCCGCGGCGCGGGCGCGGAGATCGACGGGGAGCGCGTGCGCTTCCCGCGCGGCATGTGCCGCCGGCTCGTTCAGGCCACTGCGCCGCGCGAGTTCACGCAGGTCGCGCGGAACCCCGAGCGCAGCGTCGTCTTCGGCGGCGCCAACACGATCTTCGCGCCCGCGTACGGCTCGCCGTTCGTCCGCGATCTCGACGACGGGCGCCGGTACGGGACGATCGAGGACTTCCGGAACTTCGTGCGCCTCGCGAACGCGTCGCCGTGGCTCCACCATTCCGGCGGAACGGTCTGCGAGCCCGTCGACCTGCCGGTCAACAAGCGCCACTACGACATGGTCGCGGCCCACCTCACGCTCGGCGACAAGCCGTTCATGGGCTCGGTGACGCACCCACAGCGGGCGCGGGACACGGTCGACATGGCGCGGATCGTCTTCGGCGCCGACGTCGTGGAGCAGAACACCGTCGTCTTCAGCCTCATCAACGCCAACTCGCCGCTCGTCTGGGACTCGACGATGCTCGGCGCCGCCCGCGCGTACGCGGAGGCGAACCAGGCGGTGATGATGACGCCGTTCATCCTCGCGGGTGCGATGAGCCCGGCGACCGTCGCGGCGACGGCCGCGCAGACCCTCGCGGAGTCGCTCGCCGGCATGGCCTACGTACAGCTCGTGCGACCGGGAGCGCCCGTCGTGCTCGGGTCCTTCGCGAGCTCGATGTCGATGCAGTCCGGCGCGCCGACGTTCGGTACGCCCGAGCCCGCCCTCGTCCTCTACGTCATGGCGGCCCTCGCACGCAGGCTCGGCGTCCCGTTCAGGTCGGGAGGAGCGCTCACCGCGTCGAAGATCCCGGACGCGCAGGCGGCGTACGAGTCGGCGAACACGATGCAGCCGACCATGCTCGGAGGCACGAACTTCGTGCTGCACGCGGCCGGCTGGCTTGAGGGCGGGCTGACGATGGGGTACGAGAAGTTCGTCCTCGACACGGACCAGCTCGGGATGTGGCACTCGTTCGCGAGGGGCGTCGACCTTTCGGAGAACGGCCAGGCACTCGACGCGTTCCTCACGAACGAGCCCGGCACGCACTTCCTCGGCCACGCTCACACGCTCGCGAACTTCGAGACCGCGTTCTACCGCTCCCCGGTCGCGGACAACTCGAGCTTCGAGCAGTGGGAGTCCGAGGGTGCGAGCGATGCCGCTCGGCGTGCGAACGGTTTCTGGAAGCGCGCGCTCGCCGAGTACGAGCCGCCGCCTCTCGACGACGCGATTCAGGAGGAGCTCGAGAACTGGATCGAGCAGAAAAAGGCGTCGTTCCCGGACTCCGACGTATGAACCGTGCTGACGCACGAGTCGCGGAGCTGCTCGCCTCGCCTCGCTACGAGGTGCTCCCGTTCGGCGACGTCGAGGAGGCGGTACTCGAGCACGTCCCGACCGACGTGACGCTCACCGTGACGGTGTCGCCACGCAAGGGGATCGAGCACACGCTCGACGTGGCCGAGCGGCTCGGCAAGCACGGGTACAGCGTCGTGCCGCACATCTCCGCCCGTCTCGTCCGCGACCGGAGGCACCTCGCGGAGATCCTTCAGCGAGTCGATGCGATCGGTGCACACGACGTCTTCGTGGTCGCCGGCGACGCGGACGAGCCCGCCGGCGAGTACGGCGGCGGAGCTGCGCTGCTCGAGGCGATCGCGGAGCTCGGTCACCGCTTCGAGGACGTCGGGATCACCGGCTACCCCGAGAGCCACCCGCTGATCTCCGACGAGGCGACGATCCAGGCGATGTTCGACAAGGCGCGGTTCGCGACGTACATCGTGAGTCAGATCTGCTTCGACCCGACCATCACCGCGAGCTGGATCGAGCGGGTCTGGGAGCGGGGGACGCGGCTTCCGATCTACGTCGGCATACCCGGCGCGGTGCCGAAGTCGAAGCTGCTCCGCATCTCGTCGACGATCGGGATCGGGGCGTCGACCCGCTTCCTGCGTCGGCATCGCGGCTGGCTCACACAGGCGATCCGGCCGGGCGGATTCGACCCCGACCCGCTCATCGCGGGGTTGTCGTCGAGCCTGGAGGACCCGGAGAGCAAGATCGCGGGCTTCCACGTCTTCACGTTCAACGACCTGCCCGACACCGAGCAGTGGCGACAGGAGCGGCTCGTCGAGGCGACACAGGCCGTAAGCCGATGAGCGTCGCGCAGCACGACTACTCGATGGTGGTCGGCGGCGCCTGGGTCGAGTCGGAGTCCGGCGACCGCGTCGAGGCGACGAGCCCCGCGACCGGCGAGGTGCTCGGGACGGTACCGAGCGGGACTCGTGAGGACGCGCAGCGCGCGATCGCCTCCGCGAATGCGGCCCGCCGTGACTGGGCCGCACGGTCCGCGTTCGAGCGCGCCGCGGCCATGGAGCGAGTCGCAGAGCTCGTGGAGGAGCGGCGCGACGACCTCGCGCGAACGCTCACGCTCGACCAGGGGAAGCCACTCCACGCGGAGGCGTACGACGAGGTCGACGAGCTCGTGGCGTACTGGCGTATGGCGGCCGCCGACGCGACCCGGATCGCCGGCGCGATGCCGCCCTCCGTGGACGCGGCCAAGCGGATCCTCCAGTACCGCGTCCCGCGTGGAGTCGTCGGCGTGATCACACCGTGGAACTGGCCGTACACGATGCCGGCGGAAGTCATCGCGCCCGCGCTCGCGGCCGGGAACGCGGTCGTGTGGGTGCCCGCTCCGACGACGTCCGTCTGCGCGGTGAAGCTCGCCGAGTGCATCGTCGACGCCGAGCTGCCCGCGGGCGTCTTCTCGATGGTGCTGGGAGCGGGACCCGTGGTCGGCGACGAGGTCGCGGGCAGCCCGGGCACGCACGCGATCGCGTTCATCGGGTCAGTCGCCACCGGGCTCCAGGTCGCCGCGCGGGGCGCAGGCAAGGCGACGCTGCTCGAGCTCGGCGGCAACGGGCCCATGGTCGTCCTCGACGACGCCGACGTGGAGGTCGCGGCGGAGGCGAGCCTCGCGGCGTCGTTCCTCTGTGCGGGACAGAGCTGCACGGCCGGTGAGCGCTTCCTCGTGCACGAGGCAGTTCACGACGACTTCGTCGCCGTTGTCGAAGCCGCGGTCGCTCGCTCCGTCCACCTGGGCGACCCGTTCACCTCCGACACGACGATGGGGCCGCTCAACAACGAGCCGACCGCGGAGAAGATGGACCGTCACGTCATTGATGCGGTCGAGCGAGGCGCACGCGTGGTCACCGGCGGCGCCCGTGCCTCCGGCTTCCCGACCGACCTCTACTGGGAGCCGACGGTTCTCGCGGGCGTCACGGAGGAGATGGACGTGGCGCGCGAGGAGACGTTCGGCCCCGTGGTTCCCATCACGCGCATCTCGAGCGACGCGGAGGCGCTGGCGATCGCGAACGCCTCGCCGTATGGGCTCCTCAGCGCCGTCTGGACACGAGATCTCGCACGCGGCCTTCGCTTCGCCGAGGCCGTCGACGCCGGGTGGGTCAACGTCAACGAGTCGACCAACTACTGGGAGAGCCACCTTCCCTTCGGCGGCCGCGCCGGAACGAGCTCCGGGACCGGTCGGGTCGGAGGCAGCTCCGTTCTCGAGGCCTTCACCGAGCCGAAGACCGTCGTCCTCAGTCTCTAGGCGCAGAAAGACCTGAAGGCACACGCTCCGCGAGCGCATCGCTGCGACGACCCAGACGACTAGAGTCCGGACGTGGCCGTCGAGATCTTCTACTGCCCGACCTGAAGCGGGTACGACGCGCGGGCCGCGAGTCTCGCGGCCGAGCTCGCAGACGCTGCAGGCATCGACGCCAAGGTCACAGCTGGAGGACGAGGTCAGTTCGACGTTTTCGCGGACGGAAGGCGCGTGTTCTCGAAGCACGAGATCGGGCGCTTCCCCGAGGACGGCGAGATCGCCGCTCTCCTCGGCGCCTAGTCGTTCTTGTCGCGCCCCTTCCCCTTGCCGTGACCCTTCTTCCCGGCGGCCTGGCCCTCGGAGGACTCGTCTCCGGACTGAGCACAGCGGTCCTCCCACTGCCTGCGCAGCGCGTCGATCTGCGTGCGGTGGCCCTGGATCCGCTCCGAGCGGTCGAGCAGGCCGGTGACCCCGTCACAGCGCCCGACGGCGAACCGCGAGTACGCGAGGTTGTAGCTCGCGTAGGCCTCCGCCAGCGTGTTCGATCCCTTCAGCGCGAGAACCGCCTCGCGGAGCAGAGGGAGCGCCGCTGTGTACTCCCCCGCCTGCATCCGTGCAAAGCCGTCCTGACCCAGCCCGACGCCGTCGACGGACGGCTGCACCGTCGTCTCCTCAGCCGCCTGCTCGGTCGACGTGCGTCCCTGCGTCGTCCTGGCCTGCGACGAGGGCGAGCCGTCGCCGGTCGTCACGATCGCAGCGAGCGCCAGGCCGAGAACGAGAGCGACGACTGCGCCGAGCACGGCGAGCAATGCCCGAGGTCGCCGTGAGTGGTGGTCACGTCGAACGTGCTGTCGCGTCGGGGACGCCGTCCGCGAGGTGCGGGGCATGACCTTCGTCGACGGCGGATCCGGCGCGGGTGCCGTCTCGAGCGCCTCCCGGAGCTGCTGGACGAGGTCGCGTGCGGTCGCGGGCCGAGCCGCCGGATCCTTCGCAAGTGCGGACTCGAAGACGACGTCGAGCGCCGGCGGCAGTGTCGGATCGACGTCGACGGCCCGTGGGATCGAAGCGTTCAGGTGCGCGAACGCCTCGGTCGTCGGCGTGTCGCCGGCGAACGGCCGTCGCCCCGTCAAGAGCTCGAACGCCACCACGCCGAGGGCGTAGCGGTCGCTCGCGGGTGTCGCGGGCTCCCCCCTCGCTTGCTCGGGCGAGATGTAGCCCGCCGTGCCGAGGACCGTGCCCGGCTCGGTGAGCATGTCCGCTCCGGATGCCGAGGCGATCCCGAAGTCGGAGACGTGCACGTTGCCATCGCGATCGAGCAGCAGGTTCGCGGGCTTCACGTCGCGATGGACGATGCCGTTGGCATGCGCGCGGTCGAGCGCCTCAGCCGTGTGCGCGAGCCACGTGAGCGCCTGGGCGTGTGGAACTCGGCCCGCCCGCAGGCGCTCGTAGACCGAGCCGCCCTCGAGGTACTCCATGACGATGAGCGGCCGGCCGTCGTGCTCGGCGACGTCGAAGACGGTTACGACGTTCGGCGCAGCCGAGAGCCGGGCCGCTGCGAGCGCCTCACGGCGGAAGCGGGCGCGGGCCTCGTCCTGCTGCGCGTACCGGTCCGCGAGGACCTTGACCGCCACCGAGCGCTCGAGTTCGGTGTCGGTCGCGCGGTACACCTCGCCCATTCCCCCTCGAGCGACGAGGTCGGGAGAGGCGTATCTCCTCGGAAGCACGTCGCGAGCGATGCAGACGTTCTACCCGTTCGAGGCCTCCTGCACACCCCTCAGCGGAGGAGGAAGCCGTCGGGAAGGGGGTCGTCCGGGTCGAGCGTGAACGCATGCTCGCCCGTCCGAAACGCGCTTCCCTCGACCTCCGTCAGCACCGCGGGGATCCCGGCGACCTCGGCGTCGCCGACGACACGTGCAGTGAAGGCCGTTCCGACGATGCTCAGGTGGAGCAGATCTTGGCCACGCGGCAGACGACGTGAGCGGTCGAGGAGTGCCAGCCGCGCCGACGTGCCGCTGCCGCACGGCGAGCGGTCGACCTCCCCGTCCGCGAAGACCGTCACGTTTCGCTGCGTCAGCGGCTCCTCGCCCTCCTCCTGCCAGAAGACGACGCCGTAGACGTCCCGCAGCTCCGGCTCGACCGGGTGGACGATGTCCTGCCAGGCCTCGAGGTCGCGCTTGATCTCGCGCCCGAGCTCGATGAGACGCGGAA
>DASTWH010000404.1:0-5967 GCA_035758735.1 Gaiellaceae bacterium | reverse complement strand
TCTCGATCGACGAGAACGACGAGGTCGTGGCCGAGGAGGACACGGAGGGCGACGTCTCGGGCCACGGCACGGCGTGCGCGGGGATCGTGCGGCGGCTTGCACCGGAGGCGTCCATCTCCAGCGTGCGCGTTCTCGGCGCGAGCTTCACGGGCAGCGGCAACGTCCTGCTAGGCGGGCTCCGCTACGCGATCGAGCAGGACTTCGACGTCATCAACATGAGCCTCTCGACCACGAAGAAGCCCTTCGCGAGCGTCCTCCACGAGCTCGCAGACAGCGCCTACTTCAAGCGCACGGTGCTCGTCGCGTCGGCGCACAACATGCCGGTCGAGAGCTACCCGTGGCGGTTCTCCTCGGTCATCTCCGTCGGGAGCCACGAGGAGCCCGATCCGCTCGCGTTCTTCTACAACCCGAGCCCGCCGGTCGAGTTCTTCGGCCGCGGCGTGAACGTCGAGGTGCCGTGGCTGGGCGGCCGCACGCTGACCGTCTCGGGAAACAGCTTCGCGACGCCGCACATCACGTCGATCTGCGCGCTCGTGCTCTCGAAGCATCCCGAGCTGACGCCCTTCCAGCTCAAGAGCGTCCTCTATCTCACCGCGAACAACGTCGGAGGTGGCACATGACCGACCAGCCTGACCTGCGCGCGGCCGTTGCGGCCGGGGTCGTCGGCTCCGAAGCGTCGCACCGCGCGCTCCTCAACGCGATCGTCGAGGTCGCGCGCTCGATCTTCGGCGCGAGGGCCTCGTCGATCCTGCTCCTCGACCAGGCGACGGAGGAGCTCGTCTTCGAAGCCGTCGTCGGCGAAGGCGAGGACACGCTGCTCGGCACCCGCTTTCCCGCCGGGACCGGCATCGCAGGCTGGGTGCTCGCGACCCGCACGCCGCTCGTCATCGAGGACGTCCACAACGACCCGCGGTGGTCGCGCGACGTCGCAGAGGGAACGGGCTACGTCCCGAAGGGGCTCATGGCCGCGCCGCTCCTCCACGAGGACGGCGCGCTCGGAGTGCTGTCGGTGCTCGACCGGCCCGAGCAGAGTCTGTTCAGCCTGCAGGAGATGGAACTCCTGGGCCTGTTCGCGAACCAGGCCGCGATCGCCGTCGACCTGCTCCTCAAGGCCCGGACGGCGGAGCGGATGCTCGGCGAGGGCGGAGGCGAGGTCGAGGTCGTGGCACGTCTCGCCACGGCCGTGAGTGCACTCGAAGACGAGCGGCGGGACGCCGGGTTCGAGCTGCTCGACCACCTGGCGCGCACGCTCGGCGCGACCGATTAGGACCAGAAAAAAGCCCGGGCGGCTGTACATCCCGCCCGGGCTCCGTTCAGTGCGTTTACGACCGAGTCAGTCCTCGGTCTCGCCGACACCGACGCCGCCGACACCGACGCCGCCGACACCAAAGCCGTGAGCCTCGACATCCGGCTCCTCGTCCTGGGCGCCCACGCCAACGCCCTCGTTGTCACCGACGCCGACGCCACCTACGCCGGCACCTTCAGGGCCGCCAACGCCGTGACCGTGAGCCTCGACGTCGTCGTCCGGGCGCGTTGTCTCCTCCGACATGTCTCCTCCTTTACGCGGTGCGCCAGAAAGGCGCTCTGTCATACAGGACGGTCTTCTTGCGCGGAATCTTCCCTACCGCGCTTCAATTCTTCAAGTCCGAGTGAGATGCTCCGGCCGTGACCCCCGTGCGAGCGCGCATCGGCGAATCCGCGGAGGCGTTCCGAAACGTCTTTGCGAACAAGGGGCTTCGAAATCTGGAGCTCGCATGGGCAGCATCGATCGTCTCCACCTGGGCATACATGGTGGCGATTTCGGTGTACGCCTATGACATCGGAGGCGAGGGAGCCGTCGGGGTGCTGCTGCTCCTGCGCCTCGTCCCTGCCGGACTGCTCGCGCCGTTCGCGGGAGTCGTGGCCGATCGCTATCCCCGCGAGCGCGTCCTCTTCTTCACGAACCTCGCTCGCATCGCCCTCATCACCGCGAGCGGCGTGGGGGTCCTCGTCGATGTGGATGCTGCGGTGGTCTACGCGTTGTCGATCGGCGTCTCGATCACCAACACCCCATTTCGCCCTGCGCAGGCGGCTCTAACGCCGTCGCTCGCACGTTCCCCATCGGAGCTCACCGCGGCGAATGCCGTCGCAAGCACGATCGAGAGCCTCGCGGGTTTCGTCGGCCCAGCGCTCGCGGGAATTCTTCTCGGCGTCGTGGACACGGGCGTTGTCCTGCTCCTGACGGCCGCGCTCGTTGCGTTGTCCACGCTCTACGTGCTGGGTGTCCACCCCGTCGAGCCGGCGACGCGGCGCGGCCTCGAAGCGTCGACGATCGCGTCCGAGGCAGTCGTCGGGTTCCGAACAATCACGCGAGACTCATCGTTGAGAGTTCTGGTCGGTCTCTTCACGGCGCAGACCTTCGTGGCCGGAGCCGTACAGGTGTACATCGTCGTGATCGCGATCCAGCTCCTCGACCTCGGGTCGCAGGGCGTGGGCTACCTGAACGCAGCCGTCGGCGTCGGCGCGCTGGTCGGTGGCATCCTGGCCCTTTCACTCACGGGTGCCAAGCGCCTGAGCGCCCCGTTCATGCTCGGCGTCGTGCTTTGGGGCGCGCCGCTGATCGCGCTAGGCCTATGGCAACCGCTCGCGCTCTCGTTGATCCTCTTCGGGCTTCTGGGCGTCGGCAACTCGCTCGTCGACGTTGCTGCGTTCACGCTCGTTCAGCGCGCCGTTCCGGACGAGGTGCTGGCCCGCGTCTTCGGCGTGATCCAGATGCTCTGGCTTGCCTCGGTGGGGATAGGTGCCATCGTCGCGCCCGCTCTCATCAGCGCGCTGGGTCTCGAAAGCGCGCTCATCGTCACCGGGGCGTCGCTTCCGTTGCTGGTGCTTCTGACCTCGAGGAAGCTCACCCACATCGACTCGTCGGCAGCCGCGCCCGACTCGACGAGGCTGCGGCTCCTCACGTCGACCCCGATCTTCGCTCCACTACCCGGAGGCTCGCTCGAGCACGTCGCCACGCGCCTCGTGCCGTTGCGGCTGGATCCCTCTACCGTCGTCGTGCGTGAAGGGGACGAGGGAGACCGCTTCTATATCGTGGCCGAGGGTGAGCTCACCGTCACGCAGGACGGCGCGGAGCTCACGACGCTCGGCGCAGGAGACGTCTTCGGCGAGATCGCGCTCCTGAAGGAAGTGCCGCGAACGGCCACGGTCGTAGCGAAGACACACGCCGTCGTCTACGCGCTCGACCGCGACGACTTCCTCGCCGCGGTCACGGGGCATCCTCAGAGCGCCGAGGCGGCAGAGAACGTCGTCAGCGCCCGAATGGCGGGCCCAGCTGCGACGGGGTACCGGGCGACCGTCATAGGCAGTTAGCGCGGCCGCGGAAACGCCCGGGCAACGTCTGCGACGCGCGACGAGCGGCTTCGCTCACCGTGGAACACCGCATGCGCCCGGCATGATTCGAACATGCGACCTCTGCCTCCGCAGGGCAGCGCTCTATCCCCTGAGCTACGGGCGCGGGGACGCCCAAGTGTAGAGAGTTGCGGCGATGCGGACGCGAAGCGGTCGCCTTTAGGGGTTCTCGGGCGCAGAGTTCACGTCGAGCTGCCTCACCGAACGCTCTCCGAGGCGGAGCTCGGCGTCGCGCGGGACCTCGACGCGCACGTAGCCGAGAGCGGCGACCGCGTCGCCGTCACGAGCAGCGCTCGTGACCCGGCCGACGACCTTGCCCTCGAACGTGAGCTCGGCGTCGTACTCGGGGACGTCGGATCCGTCGAGCTCGAGCACCCGCAGGGTGCGGTTCACCCGGCCCCGGTAGTGCTGGCGCGCGATCGGCTCCTGTCCCGGGTAGCAGCCCTTCTCGAAGTCGATGGCGCGCACCTCGAGGCCCGCCTCGGCCGGGAGGACGCGGTCGTCGATCTCGCGGCCGAAGCGCGGTGTGCCCGCGCGGATCCGCAAGAGCTCGAGCTCCTCGTCTCGGATCTCGTTCCAGTCCGGCGTCTCCTCGTCGAACACCTCGTAGGCGGCGATGCCGAAATCGGCTGTCGGCACTCCACCGGGCGGCGACTCTCGTCCGACGACGACCACGGACGAGTGCTCCTCCGACTCGATCTCGCACTTCGCGGCGAAACGTGAGCGCACGAGGGTCGAGCGAACGCGGTCGCCGAGCCCGCGCTCGGTCAGGAGGAGGAAGTCGTCGACGCCTCGCCTGAGGACGACCAGAGGCGCGATGACCCGCGCCTTCGGTGTGAGCAACAGCGCCTCGCACGTCTCGCCGATCCCGAGCGCCTCGACGTCGTTCGACACCATCGCCTGGAGGTACGTCGCGGCGTCGGGCCCGATCACGCCGACGTAGTCGCGCTCCCTCCGAGCGACGCGTGCTGCGGTTCCCGGCATGCCGACTAGTGTTGCAGCCGTGTTCCGGGGCAGAGCGGAGCGAAAGGTCGCCGAGGCGGGGTACGACCCCGCACGCCTCCCACCCGGGCAGTACTACACGGAGAAGTGGCCCGTTCTCCATGCGGGGTCGGTCCCGAAGACGGATCTGGGCACGTGGGACTTCTCCGTCGAGGGCGAGGTGGAAAACCCGATTCGCCTGTCGTGGGAAGAGTTCAACGCGCTCCCGCGTACGAGCCACACGCAGGACATCCACTGCGTGACCCGGTGGAGCCGGTTCGACGTCACCTTCGAAGGCGTGCACTGGAGCGCCATCGAGCCGCTCGTGAAGCCTCTCCCGTCGGCGCACTTCGTCGTTGCGCACGCGGAGGAGGGCTACACGGCGAACGTGCCACTTTCGTTCCTGCGCGACCCGCTGTCGCTGCTCGCGACGCATGCAGACGGCGAGCCCCTGGCGCCCGAGCACGGCGGGCCGCTCCGACTCGTGATCCCGCGCAAGTACTTCTGGAAGAGCGCGAAGTGGCTCCGCGGGCTCGAGCTCACCGCGAGCGACCGCCCGGGCTTCTGGGAACGCTACGGCTACCACAACGATGCGGACCCGTTCGAGGAGCAGAGGTACGGTTTCTAGCCGGATTTCCCCCGGAAGGGGGAGGAGCGCCGGGCGCCTTCCGAGTTAAACCCGTGTAACCCAATCCTCCCCAGTTCTTCCCCCTCTGAGTGGCCGTCCCAGCGGCCACTCTTCTTTTCTGGAGGTTAGGCCGCCGCGAGTCGGTCCTCGATCGCTCGGCGAGCGAGCTCGATGGGCGCGGCGTCCCGCAGCACGACGAACTGGGCGTTGGCGAGGAAGAGGTACGCCTCGAGCTCGAAGGCCAGCTGTGCGACGTCCTCGTCCCGACCGATCGCGCCTTCGGCCTGCGCCGCCTGCACCTCGCGGCTGAGGAGGCCGAGCCACTCGTCCATGAACGCGACGGCGCGATCGCGCACCGGACCCGGACGCGTGTCCATCTCCGCGAGGACGGCGGCGAAGAAGCAGCCGCCTGGAAACGCGTCCTGGACGTACTGCAGGTAGTTCTCGCAGAGCCGGCGAAGCCGATCGATCGCGGTCGACGACTGGTGCGCCGGCACGACGACGAGCTCGTCGAAGAGCGTGCGAGCCGCCTCGAAGGTCGCCAGCTGCAGCTCCTCCTTCGACCCGAAGTGGGCGAACAGACCGCTCTTGCTCATCCCGACGACGTCCGCCAGCCGGCCGATCGAGAGGCCCTCGAGGCCCTCCACCGTCGCGAGCTGCGTGGCCTCCCGCAGGATCGCGTTGCGACTTCGCTCGCCGTCGCTGCGCAGCCGCCGCTCGGGTGTCGCCCCCATCATCGCGCCCACGGCTCCAAGATAGCACGACCGTTCGTATACTCTAAATACGAACGATCGTGCTAACTCCAAGGAAGGAGGAAGAGATGAACCTCTACGTGATCCGTCGGGCCGACGGTTGGGGCACCGCCCAGGAGCTGGCCGCGGCCGCCGCGCGTTCGCGCTTCGTCGGGGACGAGGAGATGCCGGGGGACGTCCGCTGGATCCGCTCGTACGTCGTCCACGAGGCGTCCG
>DASTWH010000341.1:0-2334 GCA_035758735.1 Gaiellaceae bacterium | reverse complement strand
CCAGCAGCGCCGCTTCACGGTCAGCTTCTACCTCACCGCGATGCTGTTCATCCTGTTCGACATCGAGATCGTCTTCCTGTACCCGCTCGCCGTGCAGCTGGAGCTGCTCGGCTGGTTCGGGTTCGCCGAGCTGCTCGTCTTCGTCGCGATCCTCGCGGTCGCCTACGTCTACGTCTGGCGCAAGGGAGCGCTCGAGTGGCACTAGCGCGCAAGCTGCCTCTCGTCTCCGATCGTCCCGCCGCGAAGGCCGGCCTCCGCACCGAGCGGACGCTCTGGCCGGACAAGGGCCCCGGCACGTTCGAGCAGGAGCTCGAGTCGATCGAGGACGCCCTGCTGATCACGACCGTGCAGAAGGCGGTCGCGTGGGCGCAGTCGAACTCCGTGTGGCCCGACACGTTCGGGCTCGCCTGCTGCGCGATCGAGATGATGTCGATCGTCTCGTCCCGCTACGACATCGCCCGCTTCGGGATGGAGCGCTTCAGCTCCTCGCCGCGCCAGGCCGACCTGCTGATCGTCTCCGGTCGCGTCACCCACAAGATGGCCGCGCCGCTCCGGCAGGTGTACGACCAGATGCTCGAGCCGAAGTGGGTCATCGCGATGGGCGCGTGCGCGAGCTCGGGCGGGATGTTCAACAACTACACCGTGCTCCAGGGCGTCGACAAGATCGTCCCGGTCGACATCCACGTGCCGGGCTGCCCGCCGCGGCCCGAGGCGCTGATGGAGGGGATCGTCCGCCTCCACGAGAAGATCCGCGCGGGCGTCCCGCCCGCCTACGAGATCCGCGGGGTCGCCGAGTGATGACCGCCGCCGTACCCGGCCTCGTCGAGACGGTCGAGGCCGACAGCGAGACGACGCTCGTCGTCGACGCGGGACGGATCGTCGAGGCCTGCACTCACCTACGCGACGAGCAGGGCTTCAACAGCCTCGTCGACGTCTCCGGCGTCGACTACCTCGGCTGGGGCTCGAAGGACGTCGCGGGCTACATCGGCACGCCCGCCGGCCGCGACCTCAACGCCGAGGGGTCCCAGGGCTTCCAGCGCGTCCCGGCGTCGAAGCCGAAGCGCTTCGCGGTCGTCTACCACCTGCTGCGCATCTCCGACGAGCCCGCGCGGCTGCGCCTCGAAGCGTGGCTCGACGACGGGGAGGAGATCGACTCGGTCGTGGGCGTCTTCCCCTCGGCCGACTGGAACGAGCGCGAGGTGTACGACCTCTTCGGGATCACCTTCCGCGGCCACCCGAACCACGTCCGGATCCTGATGCCGGACGACTGGGAGGGGTATCCGCTGCGCAAGGACTACCCCATCGGCGGCGAGCCCGTCCGCTTCTCGGGGGAGGCGTGATGTCCGTCATGCCCGTCACCCGGATCTACGAGGGCACCCGGATCCCGTCCCCGTGCCCGACGATCCTCCGCGTCGACCCGGAGAAGCACGACCTCGAGGACATCCTCCGGATCAACTTCGGCCCGAACCATCCCTCGACGCACGGCGTGCTCCGGCTGATCGTCGACCTCGACGGCGAGCGCGTCGCCGGGATCGAGGCCGTGATCGGCTACCTCCACACCGGCTTCGAGAAGACGATGGAGCACAAGACGTACTGGAAGGGGATCACCTATCCCGAGCGGATCGACTACCTCTCCTTCCAGGCGAACGAGCTCGTCTTCGTGCTCGCGATCGAGAAGCTGCTCGGGCTCGAGACACCGGAGAAGGCGACCTGGATGCGGATGTGCCTCGCCGAGCTCAACCGGATCCATTCGCACCTCGTCTGGCTCGGTACGTCGGCGCTCGAGATCGGCGCGATCTCGATGTTCTGGTACGCGTTCCGCGAGCGGGACATGGTGCTCGACCTGTTCGAGATGGTCACGGGCGTCCGCATGCACACCCGGTACTTCCAGGTCGGCGGTCTCGCCGAGGACATCCCGGAGGGCTTCTACGCGCAGGCGCGCGCGCTCGCGCGGCACATGCCGAAGGCGGTCGACGACTACGAGGGCCTCCTCGACCGGAACAAGATCTGGCTCGAGCGGACGAAGGGGATCGGCCTGCTCTCGGCCGACGACGCGCTCGCGCTCGGGCAGTCGGGCCCGATGCTGCGCGCCTCCGGGGTCGACTGGGACCTCCGGAAGAACATGACGTACCTCGCGTACGACGAGGTCGACTTCGACGTCCCGGTCTATGCGAACGGCGACGTCTACGACCGCTACAAGGTGCACATGGACGAGATGCGCACCTCGGCGCGCATCGTCGCCCAGTGCGTCACGCGTCTCGAGGAGCTACGCGGCGAGCCGTGGATCGCCGACGACCGCAAGGTCGTGCTTCCCCCGCGCGAGGAGCTCCACAC
>DASTWH010000324.1:0-3488 GCA_035758735.1 Gaiellaceae bacterium | reverse complement strand
GCGCAGTGGGTGAGCCAGCGGGTCAAGAGCCTCGATGCGTCCGTGTGCGGTCAGCGGTCGCTGTTCGTCCGTGTCACCCAGAAGGGGCTCGTCGGCCGGGTCCGCATCTCGGTGACGGCTGCGTGAGGCGCGCCGCCGCAGCATGCGCGCTCGCCGCGCTGCTGACGTGCGCCGTCGCGGCCGCCGCTGCGCCGGGACCTCCCGGCGCTGACGCGCTTCTCCGTTCGCAGGGCACGACCCCCCAGGCGTCAGCCTCGACGACAGCGCCCACCGCTCTCGACGCCTGGTGCGGGGCCGCCGCGCAGTCCGACCGAGTGCCGAACGTCGTCGCCGGCAACCCAATCCATTGGGTGTATCTCATCCCGTCGGACGGGCCCGACAACCTCGGTTCCGTCGCGACGGTGATGCAGTCGGACGCGGAGCAGATAGACGCGTGGTGGCGTGGGCAGGACTCCGTCCGGGCTCCGCGCAACGACCTCGGGAGTTTCCCGTGCGGCACGCAGCTCGACATCACGACCGTGCGTTCGACGCTTTCGAGCTCGCAGCTGGCGCCGCTCGACGGAAGATTTCCGAGCATCTTCCAGAGCCTCCAGCAGGCCGGTCTGACGTCCTCATTCACGAAGTACCTCGTCTACTACGACGGGCCCTCGGAGGAGAACAACGTCTGCGGGCAGGGCGGAAGCGCGACTCCGACCAGCGGGCAGGGTCTCGCCGCCGTCTTCTACCGCTCGTGTGCCGGGATCTCGACGGCGGCGGTCGCGGCCCACGAGTTCCTGCACACGACGGGCGCCGTCCCGAACAGCGCGCCGCACGCCTGCAGCGGTGACACGAGCGGTCACAGCTGTGACGTCGAGGCGGACATCATGTACCCGTTCATCGGCGACGGTTCGCTCTCCGCAAAACTGCTCGATCCCGGCCGCGACGACTACTACGGGCACCCGGGAGCGTGGACGGACTCACAGGACTCTCCGTGGCTCGTGCGGCTCGACGGGCAAACGCCGTTGGCTGTCACGATCTCCGGTCCCGGCTCGGTCGCCGCCGACGTGCCCGGCCTGCAGTGCGCCGCCACCTGCACGACGACCTGGAACGTAGGACAGCGCCTCACGCTCTCCGCGACGCCGGGCTCCGGGGCGAAGCTCGTGCGCTGGGAGGGTGCCTGCTCGGGGAGCGGTCCATGTGCGATCGACGTCGGACCGGGAATGGCAGTCACCGCGTTCTTCGCGCCGGCCGCCTTCCGGCTCACCGTTGCCGTCAAGGGTCGCGGAACCGTCCGCAGCACCGGCGGGATCCAGTGCAAGCCCAGGTGCTCCGCGACGCTTCCGTCCTACCGCTCGGCTCGGCTGACTGCAACTCCGGCGAAGGGGTGGAAGCTGCGCTCCTGGAGCGGTGCGTGCAAGGGCGCGAGGAAGGCGTGCACCGTGCCGATGAGCGCGGCGACGAGCGTTCGCGCGACGTTCGTTCGCCGCTAGGAGCGCCCAGGTGATCAGGTAGCGTCCTTCGCGGTGGACGCGGTTCACGATGTCGTCGTCGTGGGGGCCGGCTGCGCTGGCATGCGCGCCGCGATCGAGGCGTTCGACGCCGGCGCGGACGTCGCGATGGTCTCGAAGATCCACCCGGTCCGCAGCCACTCGGGCGCGGCCGAGGGGGGCATCAACGCGGCACTCGGAAACGCATCCGAGGACGACCCGGAGAAGCACGCGTTCGACACGGTCAAGGGGTCCGACTACCTCGGAGACCAGGACGCGATCGAGATTCTCTGCAACGAGGCGCCCGGCGACGTGTATCAGCTCGAGAGCTGGGGTGCGGTGTTCTCGCGGACGCCCGACGGCCGGATCGCGCAGCGGCCGTTCGGCGCCGCCGGCGAGCCGCGAACCGCCTACGCAGCGGACATCACGGGCCACGTGCTCATCCACGTGCTCTACGAGCAGGTGATGAAGCGCGACATCAAGACCTACGAGGAGTTCTTCGCGTGGAAGCTCGTGATCGACGACGACCGCTGCCAGGGCGTGATCGCATGGGACCTCCTGAACGGCGGCCTCACTGCGATCGGCGCGAAGACGGTCATTCTCGCGAGCGGCGGCGCAGGCCGCCTCTACACGGGCACGACGAACGCGTACGCCTGTACCGGTGACGGCATGGCCATGGCGCTTCGCGCAGGGGTCGCGCTGAAGGACATGGAGATGATGCAGTTCCATCCGACGACGCTCGCCCCGACGGGCGTCCTCATCACCGAAGGGTGCCGTGGGGAAGGCGCGTACCTCCTGAACAAGGACGGTGAGCGCTTCCTCGTCCGCTATGCGCCGAATGCCATGGAGCTCGCGTCGAGGGACGTCATCTCCCGCGCGGAGCAGACCGAGATCGACCAGGGCCGCGGCGTGGACGGCAACGTGCTCCTCGACCTGCGGCACCTCGGCGCCGAGAAGATCGTCGAGCGGCTCCACGGGACACGCGAGCTCTCGATGACCTTTGCCGGGGTCGATCCGATCTACGAGCCGATTCCCGTTCGTCCGGGCGCCCACTACCACATGGGCGGGGTGGACACGGACGTCTGGGGCCAGACCGGGCTCGACGGCCTGTATGCCGCGGGCGAGGTCGCGTGCGTCTCCGTCCACGGCGCGAACCGGCTCGGCGGCAATGCGCTCATGGAGACGATCACGTACGGCAAGCGGGTCGGCCGGCACGCGTCGGAGTGGGCGCTCTCGCACACGACCGTGGATGTCCCTGCCTCCGTCGAGGCCGACGCCGAGCGCGAGCTGAAGGAGCTCCTCGACCGCTCCGAGGGGGAGCGGCCGTGGCAGATCCGGGACGAGCTCGCGGAAACGATGCACCAGAACTTCGGCGTCTTCCGCCGCGAGGAGCAGATGCTGCGCCAGGGGGAGATCGTGCAGGGGCTCCGCGAGCGGTACGAGAACGTCGTCGTCGAGGACAAGGGCCCCGTGTTCAACTCGGATCTCACGCAGGCCCTCGAGCTCGGATACCTCCTCGACCTCGCGGACTGCATGGTCGTGTCCGGCCTCGCGCGCAAGGAGAGCCGCGGCGCCCACGCACGGCCGCACGACTTCCCCGACCGCGACGACGAGAACTTCCTCCGGCACACCGTCGTGACCTGGGAGGATGATGCGCCGAACCTCGACTGGAAGCCCGTGACGATGACGAAGTGGCAGCCACAGGAGCGCACGTACTAGTGAAGATGGCCCTCAAGATCTGGCGCTACGACCCGCTTGCCGGCGAGCGCGCGCTGCGCGAGTACGAGGTGGACGCACCCGACTGGGCCACGCTCCTCGACGTGCTCGACATCGTCAAGGACAAGCACGACGGCTCGCTCGCCTATCGCAAGAGCTGCCGCATGATGATCTGTGGCTCCTGCGGCATGCGCATGGACGGCGCGGCCGTGCTCGCCTGCAAGACGCGGATGTACGACATCGCCGAGGCAGGGCACGTTCCCGTCATCTCGGCCATGGGCAACATGCCGATCGTCAAGGATCTCG
>DASTWH010000137.1:0-5516 GCA_035758735.1 Gaiellaceae bacterium | reverse complement strand
GTCGACGGGAAAGTTCCTGCGGGGTCCCCGCCAGGGGCACGTGATAGCAGACGAGCTTCTTGTCGAGGTGCCGGATCGTCACTGTCTTCGGCGGCTTGGGCTCGGCGGTGCAGTAGATCAGCAGGCCAGAGGCAGTCTGATGCGCCACCGTGTAGGCCAGCAGCTGGTAGTAGTCGTCGCCTCGGGCGATCCCTGATTTGCTGATCTTGTATTTCGTGTCCCCCACCAAGACGACATCGTCATCCTGGCGAAACACAAGGTCAGGACGCATGTGGACCTTCTGGCCCTTCGCTAGGTACGTAGACTCCTGGGCCGTCGTCGCCATGTGGGGCGACAGGCGCAGCGTCAGCTCTTCAGCAATCCACCTCTCGTAGAGGGCATTCATATCGACGAGGAAGCCGTGCGCGTGCTGATCGCCCTGGGCGTCGGTCAGACCGGCGTTCGCGAGTACCAGCCGGGCAAGGGCGAGCGGCACCTCAAGGTGCTGATTAAGCCGAGTGATCTCGGGCCAGCGGACAAGGGCCTCAGCGGCGGACAAGTCTCCAACCCGGTCGAAGCGCTCAAGGAGCCGTCTGGCCCGGCGCCGAGTCGCGAGATCAACGTGGGGCCAACGCAGCACGTTTCGCACGACGTGCCCCAGGATGCGGTTCTCCACCGTGTCCGCTGTGAAGTCGTCGAACCGACACGGCGCCGGCGCGAGCTCCCACGGTCGCGCGGCTATCTGATCGATGAGCAGGCGGCCTCGAACGGCCGGCACGCGCTCCTCGACTTCGCGGTAGCCATGCAACATCCCGCGCGAGGTAGCGATGTCGGTGGACCGCACGAGAAACGCGGCCAAACCTTCCACGAAGTCCGCACCGGCCCAGTCCGCAAGGTCGGCGGTGAAGTCGGTTGCGTCGAGTCCCGCGGTAAAGAGGGCGAATAGGTTGCCGATGGAAACCTTGGGGGCTATCCGGATGCGCATCCCGGGGATGGCGATGGCGCCGACGTACGACGACGCCTTGAGCTGCACGGTCCCCGGATCCGGTCCGGCCAGCAGCGTCAGCCGGCCCTCCGCCACCCGTGCAAGGCTGGCCCGCTGCTCGCCGTCCAGCGCCACCGGCTCTGAGGTGGCGTACTCCTCAAGCTCGACGACAGCCGGGTCACAGCTGCTCGGCATCAGCGGCATCATCGTCTGCGGCGTCGCTATCGGGGCCGTCGCCCTCCTCCTGCGCCCCCGGGCCGAACTTCTTGACCAGCCTGCTCCAGTCGAACCACGCCAGCTCACCCGGCCGGCCGTAGAGCTGGTCCTCGATCATGGGATGGACGTTGTACTTCCAAATTCGCTCGAGCCGCTCGGGCGTGAGGCCCTGCTTCATGAAGTGGCTGTGCCCGATCTGCAGGTGAGGCCCCTTCAGCAGCTCCATGAGGCGCTGGTTCGCGGCGTCCACTGTATCGGCAACCCACGTCGGCTCGCCCTTGAGCTCCAGCCAACCGCGCAGCAGCCCCTGCATCGGGCCCTCGTGCGGCATGAAGGGAATGAAGTCGAAACGCCGGCGGAGGGCGGCGTCGACCAGGGCGATGGACCGGTCTGCGGTGTTCATGGTGCCGATGATCAACAGATTCTTCGGCAGTTCGAACGGCTCGTCGGGGCGGTAGATCGTGCGCGCCGCGTGGTTGCGGTACTCCAAGAGGAACAAGAGTTCGCCGAACGCCCGGGGCAGGTTGGCGCGGTTAATCTCGTCAATGATCAGGACGTGAGGCACGCCGGGGGCCGCCTCGGCCTGCTCGGCGATCAACGCGAGGGGCCCCTTTCTCAGTTCATAGACGAGCTGCCCGTGCTCGTCCGTGACTGGTCGATAGCCTTCGAAGAAGTCCTCGTACGACGTCGAGGGATGGAACTGGACAAGGCTGCGACGGGACGCCTCGGGTTGGATCGCACGCGCGAGTCGGTCCGCCAGGAACGTCTTCCCCGTTCCCGGCGGGCCGTAGAAGATCACCTGGCCGCGCTCCTGGAGCAGGGAATGGATCTCGCGTAGGAAGCCGACGTCCAATAGCAGTTCGTCCGCCGCCTCGGCTAAGAGATCCCGCTCCGGGTCGACCGCTGGCGCCTTAGTGCGCTGCAACAGCCAGTACCCGAACTGCGCCATTGCCCAGGGATCCCCGGGGAACAGCGGCTCGAGCTGGGCGCGGAGGGCGTCGTTCGCCTCGACGTGCTGAGTGCCCAAGGACTTTCCGCTCGACGACGGCAGGGGGAGGCCGAGCCGCTTGAGCATGGCGAGCTTCCCCATGTCTCCCCGGAGCGGAAAGACCGGGAGAAACCGCTCCGGCTGGGACACGGCCAGCAGCTTGAACGCCACTGACTCCCCCAGCCCCTTCATGCCCAGGTCGTTCCAATCGAGCACGCGATCCAGTCGTTGCTCCGCCGGGTCCTCGCCCCAGAGGAACTCCTGGAGCTTGGCGGCGAAGTCGGCCAGACCTTCGCTGTCCAATGCCTTCATCGACGAATTGAGCACGGACTGAGGTCCGGGATTCCCATACCTCTTGCCGTTGATGAGCTTGCGGAACAGGTCGGTGTCGAGCACCTCAAGTTCCTCGCGGGTCAGCGCCGCGGCCATCTCCTGCCGCTGGCTACGATTGAGTTCGTCCTTCTCCGTCGGGTATGGCCGCTCCGTCTTGAATGCGGCCGCCAGCTGGCTGAGATCGTCGCTCACTTTCGAAGTCGCGCCGGGTCCGGCATCGCCGACGAAGGCCTTGAGGACCGGCGTCATCCGCTCGGCCAGGTCCACCAGCTCCGTTTCGAGGTCGGCCCGGCCGAGTGCGGTCTTGCCAGGCCACCACTTGCCCACGAAGACCTCGCCGCCGGGATAGGCCGAGACCGGTTCGAGCCGGTCGCCCGTCTGGTGGGGCCGGAGCCGGAAGAAGGTGACGTCGTCGGGAAGGTGAGGGGCCGCACGGTGCACCGCCGCGTCGCCCGCGTCCTGGTCACCCTGCTGCCAGCCAGCGTAAGCCCCGAAGGCGACACCCGAACGGGTCACCCACAGTCGCAGTCCCGGTGAACCCATGCCCCCAGGAAGGCTCATCATCGCGTAGGCGTCTGCCCGATAGGGCTTGGTCGCGTCGAAGGCGGTCTTGAGCTGAAGCTTGGCCAGCTCAAGATCGAGTCCTGTTGCGCTGGCGATGCGGGGCAGGAGTGCCGCGCCCGCGGTCTGCAGTTCGCCCCGAAGGTGAGTGGCGATCCGCTGTGCTCGCGAATCCGTCGTGTCGTCGGGATAGCCCACCCCGACCTGGTGGCTGCCCATGATCTCGGCTGCATCGGCACACAGGTCGGTCAGGTCATCCTCAAGACCGACGAATCCCGCGCGGTGATGCAACCACCAGAGCAGTCGATCCAACTCGTGCGGATTGTCAGGGCAAGCTGCGAGCGCGGTCTCCCGAAAGGTCGAGTAGCTTTCCCTCTGGGACCAGGAGAGAATCCACCCCAGAGAGCCCAAAGCTTGAAACGCGCTCGGCCAGAGACAGGGCCATGTCAGGTCGTCGGAATCCGTGGACCAGAAGAGGGATAGCGCCAGCGGGATACGCGCTTTGGCAGGATGACCGTTTTTGTTCAGGGTTGCGACTACGCGCTCCATACGCTCGAACTTGGCATCCGCCTCGCCTATGTCTCGAGGCGTCGAGAGTACGTCCGCCAGGACGTCGGCGACTTGCTCCCCACGCTCGTCGGCGTAATTGATGACCTGGTTGAACCACATCAGCCCGAAGCCCTGAAACGCCGTGAAAGGTCCCGGGCTCTTGGCCCAGGCGTCGAGAGCGGCCTTGAAGGCTTGCGTGTCTCCGGTTGCGGTCAGGTCAGCGAGAATGCGTCGCAGCTCCGCGACCCGTGCTCCACGCAGCCGGTCCCGCTCCGCCCAGTTCGGCTGGATCTCCTCATCCTTAGCGGCCGCGGCCCGCAGGAGGGCAACCTTGTTGCGTCGGTGGTCGAGCAGCTCCATTCATCCCCCTGAGATTGCGACTCCGTCTTCGCCACGTACCCGTTTCGGTTGCCGGACCACGCCGAGCATGCCACGTCACCGAGACGAGGGTCAGTACTCCAGCTTCATTCCCTGACCCAGGAGGTCCGGGGGAGCCAGACCGCCCCGCCAAGATGGAAGAATCGCTCTAGCGCGCCGACCGGATCGTCGGCTGATCCTAAATCGTTCTGCGGCTTCACCTGACCATCCTCCAGCTTCCTGACAAGCTCCTCGGGTGGACACCGGGATCTATGAAGCGCTCGTCACCAAGCACCTTGACCAACGGCTGCGAACCGAGTCGACAGATGCAATCACCGGCCCTGTCGACCCCGCCGATCAGCCCCACGTACTCGCGCGGCACATCTACGAGGTAACTCAACAAGTGCTCGCCAACAGGAACGAGGCGGAACGTATAACCGTCGTCAATGGATTGCTTGAGACGCTGCAGGCTGCAGACGCGCAGGTGCAGTCACCGGCCTCGCAATTGCTTCGAATCGCTGAACCAACCGGCCCCGGCAGTGTCACGACCGAGCCCGTTCGCCCAAGCACCCCGTTGTCCGAGGCCGCGCTGCTAACGAACTCGAAGGACGAGCCAAGTCTCGGAGCGGAGTTGAGGGCCGAGATTGACACTTCGGACGAAGTGGATCTCCTGTGCGCTTTCGTGAAGTGGCACGGACTCCGGTTGCTGGAACCCCAACTTCGCCGGCTTCAGCTGCGCGCGGCTCCATTGCGGGTCATCACGACGACTTACATGGGAGCAACCGAACGGGAGTCGTTGGACCGCCTGGTGCGCGAACTCGGCGCAGAGATCAAGGTGCAATACGACGCTCAGCGAACCCGGCTGCATGCGAAAGCTTGGATGTTCCGTCGTCGCACGAGGTTCGACACCGCGTACGTCGGCTCCTCGAACCTGTCACGAGCCGCGCTGCTTGATGGAGTGGAGTGGAACGTGCGATTGTCCCGCGTCGGGACTCCGTCCCTGCTGGAAAAGTTCCAGGCAACGTTCGGCACGTACTGGAACGACACAACCTACGAGCTCTACAACCCGGACCGTGACCGGGATCGGCTTGACGACGCGCTGGCAGAGGCGTCGGGACGCGCGCAGCACAGCCGAGTCACGATCTCGTTGTCAGGGCTGGAGGTTCGGCCCTTTGCCTACCAACAAGAGATGCTCGACGCAATCCAGGCCGAGCGATCCGAACACGACCGTCACCGAAACCTCGTCGTCGCTGCGACTGGAACGGGCAAGACGGTCTTGGCAGCGTTCGACTACAAGCGGCTGTCCGAGGGCGAGGCAGAGCTGCCCAGCTTGCTGTTCGTGGCGCATCGCCGAGAGATCCTCGAGCAATCCCTGCGAACGTATCGAGAGGTCCTCGCGGACGGCGCCTTCGGCGAGCTCTACGTGGGCGGCGCGCGGCCGGAGCGTTGGCGACACGTGTTCGCGAGTGTGCAGTCACTGACCTCGTACGGCGTAGACCGGCTTCCTCCCGACTCCTTCGACATCGTGGTGATCGACGAGTTTCACCA
>DASTWH010000049.1:0-6024 GCA_035758735.1 Gaiellaceae bacterium | reverse complement strand
GTGGCGATGATCGAGGCCCACTACGGAGCGTTGCTCGACACCGCTCACGAGTCACTGCTCGACCGCATGGACGGTTTGTGGCATGGCGTGGCATGAGCGGGAAGGGACGACTCGCGCAACCCGGCTACGATGCAGGCTTCGCGGACGTAGCTCAGCTGGTAGAGCGTCGGCTTCCCAAGCCGTAGGTCGCGGGTTCGAGCCCCGTCGTCCGCTCTAGGCACAGAGCCAAATCAGGCGTCGTTCGCGTTCGGCTCGTGCCACTCAAGTGCCACAAACGCTTCACGCTCACCTGATGTGGAGAGGTACCAGCCGACGATGCGTTCGGCTGCGGCCTTGTCGGCCTCAGCATGGGAGAGAAGACCCATGAGGTCCCTCCGCACGTGGGACAGGTAACTAGCAACCTCGTCCACCGAGGCTCCGGCGCGAAGTTTCCCCGCGACCTGCAGGCCATAGGAGTCGTACTCGTCCGCTGCCTCAGGGAAGTCAGCTACCCCAATGGGGTCCCAATGCTCCATGAGCAGCTTCCGCAGATCGGCTTCGCCGGACTTGCGCCACCACAATGACCATGGATCTCTGGTCGCACGCCAACCGTCGCGTTCAGGCGTCGAGGATTGCCTCGTGCGCGGTGTCGAGAAGTGCGCCGTAGTGCGCCTCGATCATCCCGACGCTCGTGCCCATGATCCGGGGCGAGCTCGTAAACGGTGATTCCCGCAGCTAGCGCGTTCGAGGCGAAAGGTCGAACGGAGGTCATAGATCCGAGCAGGCTTGGCGATCCCGGCAGCATCAATCGCCGGCCCCCACTCGCGCCGCCTGAAGTCGTTGACGTCGAATGGTCCACCCGGGCAGGCGGAAGACGACGGGACGCCGCCCCGACTACGCGCTGCTGCAGAGACGTGTCATGGACCCGATTGCCCGGGAGCTCGAAAGCGACACGGAGGCCGCGCGGGGTCCACGGGCCGGAGGTTGCGGCGACCTCGGCCCGTTGGTGAGCTGGGTGCCGCTGTCGGGCACTTAGGGGAACTACCTCCCCTGAGCAGCCAGACCCTCCGGGGAGCGGAGGGTAGGCAGCACCCTGCGTCGCCGACACTATTCGAAATGAAGCGCCCGGCGCGGGAAAGTTTCGTGGGCAGATCGCGTCTAGTTGCTGAGGGGGAAGACCCGGTGGGCTGTTGTCGCCTGTTGCGGCGAGGCGGCAGCCGAGGGAAGCGTGCTCTCGCCGGGTCGCCCTCTCGGCGGGGGATCAATACATGGTGGCGGACCGTTTTGGAGATCGTCCGCGAGGTCAAGAGACATGTGGCCGGCAGTGTCGTGGTGGCTCATCCGTGCCCGCCGGCCTTCCCCTGGTGAGGCAGATGCGTGCCTTAGGGGTATGGGGGCGGGCAGTTCTCAAGTGCCCAGGCGTCAAGACGCTCGAGCGTGCGCTCCTCCCGATCCATGGAGTCAACCGCGTACCAGAACCTCTCCAGGTCGTTGTCGGTCGGTGCGGCGCCGAGCTCGATTCCGAGCGCCTCGGGCGGGGACCCGAGATCCTCATCAGCGTAGGTGGCGGAATACTTCACAAGAGCTCGAGCGAAAGTCTCAACGTCCGCCTTGATCTCGGCGGGAACCCTGGCATCCTCGCTGGCGTCGCGATCGCCGAACCTTCGCGATATGGCCCAGCCGACATACATCGCCACCGCAGTATCCGGATCCACACGGCAGTCCACGTCGGCGGCAGAGCCGGCGGACTCGTCGTCGCCCCCACCGCAACCAGCTGCGACGCCGCTCAGGACAAGGCACCCGAGACAGAGGACCGTGCGCGGCACGCGTCTCGAACGATCAGATTCCGAGACGGTCAGGTCGCTGGCGATGGTCGACTCAGAAGCTCAAGGATGGCTCCAGGTTCGACCTCCTTGCCGACCCGAATCCTGTGCCCCATCTAAGGGCCTCCCTCGGTCGCCGTTCAAACAGGAGCCTCGGCTGCCCGTAATCAAGCTCTGTAGCCGGTGTGGTTCTCACGCGATACCCGGCAGCCGATACTCGGTGCTCCCAGGTTTCACACCTGGGGGCCAAGGGCACGAATCCGGTCGAGTCGAGTTCGTCGCGAGGGGCCCCGTGACACGGCAACCCTGGGGACCGGCGAACGCTTCTCCTGACAAACGGGAGTTCCGGTCCACTGGGCCTGGACTCCCGCACACTCGGGCGAGGGGTTTTAGAGGCGAGCATGCGTGGTCAAAGAGGCGAGGCCGGCGGTTGTCGTGGTCGCTCACTTCGGGCTTCCGCCGGCCCTCTTTCGTCCTAACGCCGAGAGCCCCGACGACCCCCTCGGCCGCCGGGGCTTCGAACGACAAGGCCGACTAGAAGTTGCGCCCGAGGTAGTTGTGGATTTCGTAGACCCGCATCTCGGGCTGCTCTGTGATCCCGACCTCCGCGCTGTACGGGCCGATTTTCTCCTGCGCGAACTGGTCGAACTGCTCTTGCGACTCCCAGACGTCGACCACCCGCATTCCGCCGTCGCCCTCGGCTACCCAGTGGAACAAGGCTCCCGGCGGCGTACCTCCCTTCGGCGTCAGACCCATCTTCTGAAGGATCTGGTCGTACTGCTCCATGGTCGCGCCACGGAAGCTCATCTCAACAGCGACTGCCACAGCCTCTCCTTTCCTCGCTGTCCATGGTCGATCCTACGACGCCACAGAGCAAAAGCCATCAGGGCGGCTAAGGGTCAGGCAACGCGGTCTTGCCCCGCGTATCGTCCAGCGCAGGCGAAACGGCTGCGCGACTCGCCGGACCAAAAGAGAGCCCCGACAAGGTTCCGCAGGGCCGGGGCTCTTGGGAGGAAGGAATCCTCGAACGGAGGATCTTCCTGTTGCGACGGGGCGACTATACGACGCTCGTGACGTAGATGGCGTCGCGGGCCGCAAGATCGGCAGCCGAAAAGCGACGCGCAAAATCGCGGAGGCAACGGTCAACGGCGTGCGACCTGTGTCAGCCGGTGAGCGTGCGACCAATCGGATCGAGCCGATAGACCTTCCCGGTCGCCAGATTCGAAAGCGCCACGTCCGAGTAGTCGACGCGAGACGAGCCTCCGCACAGGCAACCACCGCCCGCCGTGAGGTCGACGTCGAGTGTCAGCACTCCCTGAGTGCCACCCTTCGCATCAGGCACGAGCGTGGCAGTCGCCATGGGCGTCGAACGCGCCACGATCGTCTGACCGGGCTGCTCGACGGTCACGTCAGCCGTTGCGGTGAGTTGGTAGTCGACCGACCCGAATCGCTTCAAGCTTCCCTCTTGGAACGTGACGATCAGGCTTCCGCTCAGGGCAATCTCCTTCGAGTAGCTGAACCTGCTGCTTGCCCCCGGTGCCGAGACCCCCACAGCCAGGAACAGGGCAAGAGTGAGGGTGAGAACTCGTGGACGACGCATGGCTTCTCCTCTCAGCTGCTCGTTCGTCGCATTACCTCCACAGGGCGGTCGGCTCAAATCACCCGCCAGGGGTATTCCCGGCGGTTCTCGGACCACCTACCGTCGCGGCAGACCCGGGCGTCCGGGTTGGTGCCCAGCCGCAGGGCGCGCCCGTTCCCATTGCCGCCGCGCCCGGGTCTCACCTTCCGCGTCCGCCGCACGTGCTCTGGTGGCTTGCTCCGGCCATCTGGGGCTTTGAACACTGCCTCCCGGACTAGCGCACACACCGCACTCTCGGCACGGAGCCGAATCAGGCGGACGTGCATGATTTCGCGCCGAGCGACTAGCCGCCCGCGAGCCGTGCGTGATAGGCGCTTGCGATCTGCTGCGCCTGCTGCTCCGACACACCCGAGCCAGGGCGGCCATGCAGAATCACCGTGTAGACGACCGGACCGTTCGTGAACCCGATCCAGTAGTCATCTTGAGGCTGTTCGTCCGTGCGTCCGACCCTGGCGATGTCTTCGGCGGTCGCGACACGGTGAACGCCGCGGGCATCTGGAATGTCATCCACGTCGAACGCGCTTCGCTGTACGGCGCAGCTCTCGGGACACGGCTTCATCTGATCCGTCTCGAGCCAGTCGAGAGCCCTCGTCGCTCCGTCGTCGGAACCCAACTCGATGAACGAGCTGAAGACGTGGTTTGGGTTTTCAGGCGAATGCGTCTCTCCGAAGAACCGTGCGTCCGAGCCCGCGCTCTTGAAGTCCTTCGGCTGGAACGCCATCTCGATCTCATCGCTGTCCGGATCGATCGAGTGCTCGCTGAGCGCCGGGATGAAGACGGCGTAGTCCTTCGTCGTCTCACGCCGCTCGACCGGGTCAGGCTTTGAGCCCGGCGCATCCTCGGCGGAGACGAATCGCTGCGCGACCGGAAGAACCGCTGCCTCGTCGTCGCCGCCGCACGCAACGAGCGCGAACATCGCCAGGGCTACAACGACTGGAGCCGCGAATCGCACCGGCCGATACTAGGAAGTCGGGATGCCTCCTACAAGCGTCATCCGACACGAGGCTCTGAGCTTGGACGCAGCGGTGTCGCTCTCCCGCCAGGATCGCTCGAGATGTGTAAGGGTCCGTGCACTGCGGCGGGCGGGCCCATTCCCGGAGTTCCCTCCCGACATGACCGCCCGCCGTTCCCCTTCGACCGGTCGGCCGGTGCTGTGCGGCCGGAGCTAGCGCGAGCGCCGGCGGCGCTCTCGGCTCAACATCGAGCTGCTTCGCTGGAACACGGCGATGTTGAGCGCGACCGACAGCACGAGGCCGACGAGAAGTGCGACGTACCAGGGAAGAGACGTGAATGCCAGTACGCCGAGTGCGCTGACGAGGATGACGAGCGCCTGAACGACCCCGAGCCCGCGAATCGTGTCCGTCTGCGACAGCTCGAGCCAGGTTCGTCCGGAGACTTTCGCAGCGTGCGGCCTCCATCCGCTCGCCACGACACACGCGATCCAGATCACGGTGCACCCGATGACGACCCCTGCCTTCTGCTCCCAACCGAAGGAGTACTCGCCGGACTCCGACGCAGCGGCAGCGTCGACGAAGACCGACACGAGCACGAGAGGCAGACCGAGCAGGATCAGCACGGACCCGACCGCCATGCGCTGCATGCCCACCACCCTACTCCCCGATGGATGCATTCACCAGCGTCAGGACGAGGAAGGTTTGCGCTCGCCGGAACCCGGGTATGCCGACCCGCCAACGGCTCCTTGTCGGCCCTCCCACAAGGGGTAACGGCCGGCCGCGACAACTGGAGGCTGGAGGCGCCAGAAGAGGTTGTGCGGCCGGCCCTTGTCTGGTCCGCCGTCGCCCTAGCCGAGCACGTCGACGGGCGCCGTCGGGACGAGGTGGCCCACGCGCTCGAGGAAACGGTCGTCGGTGCTCACGAGCGTGCTCTTCTGGAGTTGCGCGAGAGCGACGTACTCCGCCGGGTAGGTCGTGTCCAGCTCGAGCTCGAGGGCCAGCTCCCACGCCCGGCGCCGCAGGACGGCGTCACCGAGGAGCCGGATCTTCAGCCCCTTGACGTAGGCGATGCGCTCGCGTGCGACGTCGGCCGTGAGCTCGCCCGGTCGTCACCGCCTGGTACAGAGCCGACAGCGTTTCCGAGCGCCACAGGGTCGGCGCGAGGAGCTCCTGCTCCGGCGAAACCTGGGCCTCGACGGCGGCGAGGTGGAGCGTCGCCCCACTGTCGATGACGAACCTCGGCACTCGGTCATTCTCGCTCACGCGATCACGGGCCCGGGCAGCCGCGCCGCGACGATGCTCCCCACGGCCTCGGCGCTCGCGGAGTTGCCGCTCAGGGTCCCGACGAAAACATCCCGGTCGAGTGCCGACAGCTCGAGGGGCGTCACGGCGCGCACCGTCGCGGTCCTGGGGACGTTCCGCACCAGGGCGATCTCCCCGAACGAGTCTCCTGCCTCCAGCGTCCTGATCCGCTCGGATCCGATCGCGACGTCGGCGCTTCCCGCGCGGATCACGTAGAAGCGATCGCCGGCGTCGCCCTCGGCGAACACGTTCGAGCCGGCATCGACGTGCACGTCCGTGAGTGCGAGCGCGAGGCGCTCGAGCTCGGGGCGCGGGAGCGGCGCGAAGA
>DASTWH010000391.1:0-10216 GCA_035758735.1 Gaiellaceae bacterium | reverse complement strand
GGGCGTCTCGCGCGCGAACGGCGGCGGCCCGTCGATCGCGTGGTTCACGGATCCGTCCGGGAACATCCTGTCGGTCCTCGAGGACCAGTAGGAGGGTCGGACGAGCGCCATCGACATCGAGACGCCAACCGGGCTCGCGCGAGCCCACGTCTCACACGCCGAGGACGAGCGAGCCGCGCTCGTCCTCGGGCACGGAGCGGGCGGGGGCGTCTCCGCTCGAGACCTCGTGACGACATCCGAAGCGGGACTCGCGCGAGGCGTCAGTGTCGCCCTCGTCGAGCAGCCGTACCGCGTGGCAGGTCGCCGATCACCGGCCCCCCGTAGCCATCTCGATGTCGCCTGGACGGCGGTGGTCGAGCAGCTGAAGGACGATGAGCTGCAGGGGCTTCCGCTCATCGTCGGCGGCCGATCGCTCGGCGCACGGGTGGCTTGCCGGACAGCGGACGCCGTCGGTGCGATCGCAGTTCTGTGTCTCGCGTTTCCGCTGATGCCGCCGCGGCGGGCCACCGGCAAGCCCGCCGAGAGCCGCCTGCAGGAACTCGACGACGTGACAGTGCCCACCCTCGTGGTGCAGGGCGAGCGCGACCCGTTCGGGATGCCACCGGCCGGCCTGCTTCGGACCGTGACACCCGTGCCTGGGGATCACAGCCTCCGAACGGACCTCGAAGCCGTGCGGGCGGCAGTGGACGGGTGGCTCCGGAGCATCGTGGGAGAGCTCGCGACGACGCCGCAGTAGCATCCGTCGCGTGACGCGGGCAGTGCACGACCGCGGCGGCTGGCCGACCGATGCGCCGATCGACCGGCGCGAGCACGACCTCGCCGACTGGGAGCTCCTCATGGACGCGCTCGAGAACGCGCTCGAGGCGCGCGGAGTCATGAACACGGACGAGATGCGACGTGGCATCGAGAGCATGCCGCTCCAGGAGTACGAGAGCGTCTCCTACTACGAGCGCTGGCTCTTCACGACCGAGACCATCCTCGAGGAGAAGGGCGTCCTCCTCCCCGGAGAGCTGGACGAGCGGGTGTCGTCGTGACGTTCGCGGCAGGCGACGACGTGGTCGTGTCGAGCCGGGAGCACACCGGCCACCACCGAACGCCCGGCTACCTGAAGGGGCGACGCGGGACCGCGCTACGCGCCCACGACGCTTTCCGCAACCCGGAGACGCGCGCGTACGGCAGCGACGGTCTTCCGAAGGAGCGTCTCTACCTCGTGAGCTTCGCGCTGCCGGGCGGCGACCGCGTGCTCGCCGACATCTTCGAGCACTGGCTCGAGACGGCCGCATGAGTCACGACCATTCGCACGAGCCCGTCACGACGGCCGCCGAGCCACCCGCCGCGGCGCGGGTCCGGGCCCTGACAGACCTGCTCGTCGAGAAAGGCGTCGTCGAGCGTGACGAGATCCGGCGGCGGATCGACTGGCTCGTCTCGCGGACACCTGCGCACGGCGCGCGCCTGGTCGCGCGGGCGTGGGTCGATCCGTCGTACAAGGAGCGGGCGCTCGACGACGCGCGGCTCGCAGCACTCGAGCTGGGGCTCGATCCCGGCGAGTCGCCGCAGGTCATCGCCCTCGAGAACACCGACGAGGTCCACCACATGGTGGTCTGCACCCTCTGCTCGTGCTATCCGAAGGCGCTGCTCGGGCCGCCGCCCGATTGGTACAAGAGCCTGCCGTACCGGTCGCGAGCCGTTTCCGATCCGCGTGGCGTCCTGCGGGAGTTCGGACTCGTGGTCGACGAGGATGTCGAAGTGCGCGTCGTCGACTCGACCGCCGACATGCGCTACATCGTGATCCCGCGGCGGCCGCCCGGGACCGAGGAGCTCGACGAGGATGCCCTCGCCGGGATCGTCACCCGGGACTCGATGATCGGAGTCGCGGAGGCGGTGCCGCCCAGCTGACGCAGGACGTCAGGCGGGGCGCAGGACGACCTCGATGGCCGTGCCCCTGCCCGGATCGGAACGCAGGGTCAGCGCACCGTCGATCGCGCGGGCGCGAGAGCGCATGTTCGCCACACCCTGGCCGTCGACGACCGCGGTCTCGTCGAACCCGACGCCGTTGTCGGAGATCGTCACGACGCGGCGGCTCGCGCGCTGCGTGATGGACACCTCGACGTGACTCGCTCCGGCGTGGCGCCTTGCGTTGCCGAGCCCTTCCTGCACGATCCTGAACACCTCGATCTGCTCGTCCGGCGCAAGTCTCACCTGTGGATCGACGTCGAGCTCAACGTCGAGCGCGCCGTCCGCCGTGAGGACCTCGATGTAGCGACGTAGCGCCGAGTCGAATCGCGCAGAGCCGCCTGCCGACGACAGCGCGAGCACGGCGAAGCGCGCTTCCTGCTGGGCCGACGTCGCGGCACGCTTCAGACGAGGGAGGACCTCGTCGAGTGGCGCACCGGTCTCGAGCATGTTGACCTGCGTCGAAATCGCGAACAGGTACTGGGCGAGGCCGTCGTGGATGTCGCGCGCGACCCGCGCGCGCTCGTCGGCCACGGCGCGGCCGAACTCGGCTTCGCTGATCGCCCGCCAGACGCCGACGAGGAGGACGCCGTACGCGATGACGCGGAGGAAGTCGCCCTGAAGCAGGAGGTCGCTGGAGACGACCGGCGTGAGCACGAGGTGCAGGTCCGCGAAGACCGCGAGTGTCGCGGCGAGACACATCCAGCTGTCGAGGTCTCGCCCGTACCGTCGATAGCGGAGCGCGAACCCGACCAGAGCGACGAGCCACAGCGTCGTCAGCAGGAGAGCCGCGAGCCGGACGTACGACCCCTCGAGCGTCTCCGCGTCGATCGGGCTTCCCGTGGGCATGTTCATCGCACCCGCCGCAACCAGGAGCAGGAGGGCCACGCCGGCACCGACCGAGACGAGCGAACGCTGCCGGGCGGCCATCCGGCCGTCGGCATACGGCGCGATGGCGATGAGCCCTGCGCCGAGAAGCCTCGCGCCGACGAGTTGCCACGCGGCCGCGGTCGAGAGCGATCCGCCCCCGAGGACGGGCACGAGACCGAAGGCGGCGGTGCCCAGCGCGATGCTCCAGAAGCCCGCGGCGAGCAGCAGGTCCAGCGTGCGGCCCTCGACGAGGAACCGGATGCTGGTGAGCACGCAGACGAACGCCGCGACGACCGCGACGGCCGTGTCGAAGGCGAGTCTCGCGTCGTGGAGCTCGTATGCGGACTTCAGCGAGTCGCTCGCCGCGAACAGCGCCGTTCCGGACGCGAGCAGGCAGACGAGCAGGACCTCGCCGAGGAGCCAGGAGCGATACGTCTGGGACCTTGAGTGGTCCACGGTTCACTTGTCGGCACGGGGACTCCTGCCGATAAGAGGGACGTGACCGAGCGCGTTCTCATCGTGGACGACCATCCGCTCACGCGCGATGCGCTGTCGGCGCTGCTCACCCAGCAGGGTTTCGACGTCGTCGGCGAGGCCGAGGACGGAGCGGCCGCGATCGCGGAGGCCGCCGCGCTGAAGCCCGACCTCGTGCTGCTGGACCTGACGATGCCGGGCATGGACGGGCTGACCGCGCTGCCGAGGATCCGCGAGAGCGCCCCGAGTTCGGAGGTGGTCGTCCTCACGGCCTCCGATGCCGAGGAGAACCTTCTCGCCGCGATCCGCGCGGGCGCGTCCGGCTACCTGCTCAAGACGGAGCCACCCGAGCAGATCGCCGCGTTCCTCCGCGGCGTGGCGCGCGGAGACGCTGCCCTCTCCGGCGGCGTCGCGCGGCGGCTCCTCGACCGCGTCCGCGACGGTGGTCGGCTGAGCGGCGTGCCCGAAGAGGTCACGCGCGTGCTCTCCGCCCGCGAGGTCGAGGTGCTGCTCCTCCTCGACGAGCACCTCGGAACCGACGAGATCGCACAGCGTCTCTTCATCTCCGAGCACACGGTCCGGTCCCACGTGAAGAGCCTCCTGAAGAAGCTCGGGGTCTCGTCGCGGCGCGAGGCGCTCGAGCGGCTCGAGTCCGCGCGAGCCGCCTAGCCGGCGTTCTCGAATCCTTCGAGCGCTGCGGCCACGAGGTCCGGCAGGGTCCCGAGGTTGTATCCACCCTCGAGCACGGCCGCCGTCCGGGGAGCGAGCGACGCGCTGCGACGCGCGAGCTCCCTGAAGCCGTCCGCGCTGACGGCCATCTCGGCGAGCGGATCGTCGCGATGCGCGTCGAAGCCCGCGGCGACGATGACGAGCTCCGGCTCGAACGCGCGGACTGCAGGCTCGACGACGTCCGCGAACGCGGCGCGATACTCGGCATCACCAGAGCCCGCCGCGAGTGGGACGTTGAGGACGCCCTCCGAGCTCGATCCAGGCCCGCCAGTCCCCGGCCAGAAGGGCCACTGGTGGAGCGACACGGTCAACACGCTCGGATCCTCGCGGAAGAGTGCTTCGGTGCCGTTTCCGTGGTGGACGTCGAAGTCCACGACCGCGACCCGCCCGACCCCCAGCTCCGTCTGAGCGTGCCGCGCGGCGATCGCGACGTTCCCGAACATGCAGAAACCCATCGCAGAGGCCCGCAGCGCGTGGTGTCCCGGAGGCCGCACGAGCGCGAACCCTTCCGCCTCGACCGCGCGGATCGCGCACCCGGCCGCCAGGCGTGCCGCGTCACACGTTCCGGCGTTCGCGTACGTGTCGGGATCGAGCCACACGTCGCGGTCGATCCCCTGGATCACATCGATGTATTCGGGATCGTGGACGAGCTCCAGCTGCGCGCGCGACGCGGCGTCCCCGACGACGTAGTCGGGAAACCGCTCGTGAAGTCGTTCCATGCGGGCCGGTATCTCGGCGTTGCCGCCCGAGGAGGGGACGTGTTGCGTCACGAAGCTGGGGTGACTGATCAGCTCCACGAGAGCGCCTCCTCGAAGCGGCGCGCGACCCGAGACGCACCGAGCTGCGTCGCGTACGCCGCCGCTGCGGGCCAGTCGGGCGTGACGTCGGGCAGCGACGGAAGCGGAGCGTCTCGATCCATCGTCGCGATCCGGCGGTAGAGCCGCAGCGCCTCGGCCTCGCTCGCGAACCGCCCTTCGTCGAGCATTGCCTCGAGCGAGCCGTACTGCGCGAGGAGCTCGGCCCCGCGCTTCGGGCCGATGCCGCGGGCCCCGGGGATCTTGTCGGACGGGTCCCCGCGCAGCGCGATGAAGTCGGTCACCTGGGCGGGATCGACGCCGTAGCGCTCGCGTACCTCCGCCGGGCCGATCCGCGCGGGGCCACCCTTCGCCGGCTGGAGGACGGTCACGCGCTCGGTCACGAGCTGGAACGCGTCGCGGTCGGAGGTCGCGACGAGCGCCGTTCCACCCGCCTCCTCCTCCAGCGCGGCGGCCGCCGCGAGGAAGTCGTCCGCCTCGTAGCCGGGGGCTTTCGCGTACGCGAATCCGATCGACCCGACGATCCCGGGGAGCAGGTCGAGCTGCTCGAGGAGCTCGGGCTCGAACACCCGCCCGCTCTGGTACGCCTCGAGCGCCTCGTGACGGTAGGTCGGGACGTCGAGCGTGTCCCAGGCGACGAGGACGCTCCGCGGCTGCTCCTCGCGCCAGAGCTGCAGCATCATGTTCGTGAAGCCGAGAAGCGCGTTCGACGGCCCACCGTCGTCGCGGCGCATCGACCCGGGGAGCGCGTGGTACGCGCGATGGGTGAACGAGTCGCCGTCCATGATGAGCAGCGGCCTCACGCGAGGCTCCCCTCGAGAGCGGTGATCGCGTCGCGCAGCCGATCCGTGGCGACGCGCGCGGCTTCGCCGAGGGGAAGCTCCGAGAGATCGTCGGTCGCGATCGGGGCACCGTACGCGACCCGCAGAGGCCCGAGCCGCGCGAGGCGCTCGGTGCCCGAGATCCCCGCAGGCACGAGCGGGACGCCGGCGGTGAGCGCGATGCGTGCCGCACCGGACCGCCACCGCGCCTCGTGACGCTTCCGCATGCCTTTCCGGCGACGCGTGCCCTCGGGGAACATGACGATCGCGTACCCCTCTCGGACGAGCTCCACGGCGGTCGCGATCGCCTCTCCGTCCGACTCCCCGCGACGAACCTTGAACGCCCCGCCCGCGCGAATGAACGGACCGAGCGGGAACCAGAAGAGCTCGGCCTTCGCCATGAAGCGGAGGAAGCGACGTGGGAAGAGCGGGATCGCGAGCGGCCACGGGTCGAGGTTCGACCAGTGGTTGGCCGCGAGGACGAATCCGCCCGTCGCCGGGACGTTCTCCGTCCCGGTCGCACGGTGCCGAAAGACGAGCTTCACGACCGGCAGACTCACGGCGCCGATCGCGAGATAGAGCCAGCTCGGACGGGTCGCCGACGCCACAGGCGGCAGTATCGCGTTCGGGCGCTCGCGGAAACGCGAGCTAAGGTGTCGCGCCGATGGGCAAGAGCCTCGTCATCGTCGAGAGCCCCGCGAAGGCGCGGACCATCGAGGGATACCTCGGCAGCGGCTACGCCGTGGGCTCGAGCGTGGGGCATATCCGCGATCTTCCGAACCGCGCCAAGGACGTTCCCGAGGCCCAGCGGAAGCGATTCGGCGCGCTCGGCGTCGACGTCGCAGACGGCTTCGAGCCCTACTACGTGGTCGATCCGGACAAGAAGAAGATCATCGCCGACCTGAAGAAGCGGTTGGCCGACGCGGACGAGCTCCTGCTCGCGACGGACGAGGATCGCGAGGGCGAGGCGATCGCGTGGCATCTGGTCGCAGTGCTGAAGCCGAAGGTGCCGGTCCGGCGGATGGTCTTCCACGAGATCACGAAGGACGCAATCACACGCGCGCTCGACCAGACACGCACGATCGACGACCGGCTCGTCGACGCCCAGGAGACCCGGCGAATCCTGGACCGGCTGTACGGGTACGAGGTCTCGCCCGTCCTCTGGAAGAAGGTGATGCCGCGGCTCTCGGCCGGACGCGTGCAGTCGGTGGCCACGCGGCTCGTCGTCGACCGCGAGCGGGAGCGCATGCGCTTCGTCGCAGCGTCGTACTGGGACATCCTCGGCACCTTCGAGCCTGGCGCCTTCGACGCGCGGCTCTTCGCTCTCGACGGGAAGCGGATCGCCCAGGGCAGGGACTTCGGCGAGGACGGCACCGCGAGCTCGACATCCGTGCTCGTTCTCGGCGAGCAGGAGGTGCGCGACCTCGCAACTGTCCTGCAGGACTGCCAGTTCACCGTCGACGGCGTGGACGAGAAGCCCTATACACGGAGGCCCGCTGCGCCCTTCCGGACGTCCACGCTGCAGCAGGAGGCGAGCCGCAAGCTCCGGTTCTCGTCGCAGACGACGATGCGCGTCGCCCAGCGCCTTTACGAGAACGGCCACATCACGTACATGCGCACCGACTCGGTGACACTCTCCGACGGGGCGCTCAAGGCGGCGCGCGCCCACGCCGCGCGGGTGTACGGGGCTGACACCGTTCCAGCCGAGCCCCGACGCTACGAGCGAGCGGTCGCGAACGCGCAGGAAGCCCACGAGGCGATCCGGCCGGCGGGAGACGTGTTCAAGACGCCGGACGCGCTGCGCGGCGAGCTGTCGCGCGACGAGTTCGCGCTGTACGACCTCATCTTCAAGCGAACGGTCGCATCGCAGATGAAGGACGCGAGCGGCCAGACGGTCTCGATCGAGCTCGGTGCGACGACGGCGGACGCGCGCCGCGCAACGTTCCGGGCCAGCGGGACCGTCATCACGTTTCCCGGCTTCCTCAAGGCCTACGAGTCCGGCCGCGACGAGCCGGGTGACGACGAGGACGAGGAACGGCGCCTGCCTGCACTTACCGTCGGCGAGACGTTGCGAGCGTCAGGCCTCGAGGCGCAGGGCCACGAGACGTCGCCGCCGGCGCGCTACACAGAGGCGAGCCTGGTCAAGGCGCTCGAGGATCGCGGGATCGGCCGACCGTCGACCTACGCCTCGATCATGGGCACGATCCTGGATCGAGGCTACGTCTACAAGAAAGGCACCGCGCTCGTCCCGACCTTCGTCGCGTTCTCGGTGACGCAGTTGCTCGAGAGACACTTCGACCAGCTCGTCGACTACGACTTCACCGCGCGGCTCGAGGACGACCTCGACCGCATCGCCGCTGGCGACGAGGAGCGCGTCGCATGGCTCGGGCGGTTCTACTTCGGCGACGGCGCCCCCGGCCTGCACGCGCTCGTGACCGACCACCTCGAGGGCATCGACGCACGAGAGGTCAACTCGATCCCCATCCCGGCCTCCGACATCGTGGTACGTGTCGGCCGTTACGGGCCCTATCTCGAGCGAGGCGACCAACGCGCGAACCTCCCTGACGACCTCGCTCCCGACGAGCTCACGGCGTCGCTCGCGGAGGAGCTGCTCGCCCGTCCCGCAGGGGCGGAGCGCGAGCTCGGGACACATCCGGCCACGGGTCGCGGGATCGTCGCGAAGGACGGCCGCTACGGCCCGTACGTGACGGAGGTGCTTCCCGAGGGCGAGGACGGCAAGCCGCGCACCGCCTCGCTCTTCGCGTCGATGTCTCTCGACACGATCACGCTCGACGACGCGGTGCGCTTGCTCACGCTCCCGCGGACGCTCGAGGGCTCCGACGGGCAGGAGATCCTGGTCTCCAACGGGCGCTACGGCCCGTTCGTGAAGCGCGGATCCGAGACGCGCTCGCTCGCGAGCGAGGAGCAGCTCCTGTCGCTGACCGTCGAGCAGGCCGAGGAGCTCCTCGCCCAGCCGAAGCAGCGCCGCGGACGGGGAGCACCCAAGCCTCCGCTCAAAGAGCTGGGAGCAGATCCGCAGAGCGGCAAGCCGCTCGTCGTCAAGGACGGTCGGTTCGGGCCGTACGTCACGGACGGTGAGACGAACGCGAGCCTGCGCCGCGGCGACACGCCCGAGAGCATCACCCTCGAGCGAGCGGTCGAACTGCTCGCCGAAAGACGCGCTAAGAGCGAGTAAAGCCTTTCCGGAAGGGGTTTTCGCCGTCCGTTCGACCGGTCATGATCTAACTCGACCGGAGGCCGCCACGTCTCAGGTTGATGGAGGCCGGATCAGGCTCGCTCACGTTTGCCCATGAACCGCTGATGCGTCAGCGACGGAATACGAAGACAGGGACACAACGTTTTTGAGCTTGTGACAGCTCGTCGCGCTGGATCACCCTGGAAATCGCCAAAAATCCGCAATAGACTCCGCAAGTTTGTCGCACTCGCACACGGGTAAGTAACGAAAGGACTGAAACAGGACGTTGACGCAGAACCAGCTCATAGACCTCTTCGAATCGGAGCATGTCAAGTCGCTCATCGAACGCGCCGAGGAGCACGGAGGGCAGCTCGAGGCCCCCGAGCTCGAGGCATTCGTGCTGGAGCACGACATCGGCGAGGAAGACGCCGAGCTCCTGCAGCGCGAGCTCGAGGCACACAACATCGAGATCACGCAGCCCGACGCGGACGTCGAGAAGGAAGACGCCGTCGCGGAGAAGCGCTATGAGGCGGGACCCGTCTCGGGCGCGGCCGACAGCCTCCAGCTCTTCCTGGCGGACGTCGGTCGCCACAAGCTGCTGACAGCTGCCGAGGAGGTCGCGCTCGCCAAGCGCATCGAGCGCGGAGACCCGGTCGCCAAGCGCGTGATGATCGAGTCGAACCTCCGCCTCGTCGTGTCCATCGCCAAGGGCTATCGCGGCCTGGGCGTGCCGTTCCTCGACCTGATCCAGGAGGGGACACTGGGACTCAACCGTGCCGTCGAGAAGTTCGACTGGCGGCGTGGCTTCAAGTTCTCGACGTATGCGACGTGGTGGATCCGCCAGTCCGTGCAGCGAGCGGTCGCGAACCACGCGCGGACGATCCGCGTGCCGGTGCACGTCGTCGAGCGGCAGCAGAAGCTCTCCCGCGCCGCGCGCCGGCTCGAGGTCGAGCTCGGTCGCGAGGCGACGAAGGAGGAGCTCGCCGAGGCGACGGGACTCCCGCTCCAGCACGTCGACGAGGCGCTCGGCGCCGCCCATGCGTCCGTCTCGCTGAACCAGACGGTCGGCGCGGACGACGAGGGCGAGCTCGGTGACCTCTTCGCGGACCGCGAGGCCGCGGACCCGTTCGACGAGGCCGAGGAGTCGCTCCGCCGGCAGAGCATCCGGCGGGCGCTCGACGCGCTTCCCGAGCGCGAGCGGCGCATTCTCGAGCTCCGCTTCGGATTCGAGGGCGAGCCGTGGACGCTCGAGGCCATCGGGCACGAGCTCGACCTCACGCGCGAGCGCGTCCGGCAGCTCGAGGGCCAGGCGCTCAAGCGGCTCGAGGCACTGCGGGATCTCGCAGGCCTGGCCGCGT
>DASTWH010000384.1:0-5642 GCA_035758735.1 Gaiellaceae bacterium | reverse complement strand
AGCCCGAACCGTACGGCGTTCTCGCGGCCGTGCGCGAGATCCGCCACCACCGAGTCGTCGACGTTGACGACGAGCATGGCGTCGTCGGGGAGTCCCGCAATCGCGGCGCGCCAGCGCTCTGCGACGATCTCCAGCTCGCCGTACCGGTCGAGCTGGTCGCGGAACAGGTTCCCGAGCGTGACGACCCGAGGGCGGAGACGCTCCACGGCCTCGGGGAGCGCGGCCTCGTCGACCTCGAACAGTCCGAGCTCGGCGTTACGCGAGGCGACGAGGGCCGACGCGATCCCTGAGAGCAGATTCGCGCCGGCGCGGTTCCATGCGAGCCGGTGCTCGCCACCCAGGATCTCCGCCGCCATGGCTGTCGTGGTCGTCTTGCCGTTGGTCGCGGACATGACGGCGACGCCGTGAGGTAGTCGCGCGGCAAGCTGGTCGACCGCACCGGGATCGAGCTTCCAGAGGGCCTTGCCGGGGATCGTCGTGCCACCTCCGCGATGCGCGATGCGTGAGAGGCCGCCGAGCGTGCGTGCGGCCGACGTCTCGAGAGAGAGTCGTATCCCCATCGCGGGCGAGCGTACCCGGAGGAGAGGGGGAGGCTGCTCTGGGAAACTTGCAGAATATGCAGAACGCTCTAAGCTTCTTGCAGAGATGGCGCGTCCGCGCTCACGCAAGCGTGCTTCCGTGCGCATCGACGAGGCTGAACTCGCGGCCTTCCGCGCAGGCCTGCGGCGGCGCTACACCGATGAGGAGATCCTCGCCGAGCTTCGCGGGGCCGCGGAGCGGATGGGAAGGTCGCCGACGATGCGCGAGTTCGCCCAGGATCCCGAGGCCCGCGTCCACCCGCAGACGGTCATCGAGCACTTCGGAACGTGGAACGCGGCCAAGCGCGCGGCAGGGCTGTTTCCGAGGCGCTTCCTCACGCGAGAGGAGCTGCTCGAGCAGCTTCGGACGCTCGGCGAGGAGCTGGGGAGGACGCCCACTGCCCGCGATCTCGCCGTCCGTGGACGATCGATTCCCTCAGCGTCCCTCTACGCGCACACCTTCGGCTCCCTCGGCAACGCGCTCCGCGAGGCCGGCTTCGAAGTACTCCAGGGCGAGGAGCGCCTCGAACGCGCAGTCGACCAAGGGGCTCGTCTGGCCATGACGCTGGGCCGGCTGCCAAAGATGGCCGACTGGGCGGATGCACGTCGTGGCGACCCGTCGCTGCTGTCCGAGTGGCAGGTCTACCGCCTCCTCGACGTTCCTCGCGGAGCCTGGACCGCGTTTCAGTTCCTCGTCCGCGCGCGACTCCGCGAGGACGGCGTCGACGTGCGTGCCGACGGGACGCTAGGCGGGGCTGACTGACGCGAGGGCAGCGAGCCGTTCGAGGCACGAGACGGCCTCGCGCGGCGCCCGAACCGGAGGCAGGTAGCCGTCCTCACGGTACTGCCGGTCGGGCCGGAAACGTCGCTCCTTGACGACCCGTCCGTCGAACACGCGGAGGAGTCTCCCCTCGCGAACCTCGGTGACGTCGACGCGTGTCTTGAGCGCCGCGGCGGCGATGGTCAGCGCGCGACGAGTGGACGCGAAGTAGAGGCCATCGGCCGTGCGGCCGAGCCAGAGTGGGCGACAGCGTCCGCGAGCGAGGTACAGCGTCCCTTCGTCTCGCTCGTCGAGCCAGGCAGCGGCCATCGCACCGCGGAGCTCGGAGAGGGCGCGGGGCTCGTGCCGCCGGAGCTCCACGAGCGCGAAGATGGCCTCGGAGTCGACGGTCATGTCGGGCGCTGCGCGCTCGATCCCGTAGTGGGCGAGCACGTCATCGTCGTTCTCGATCACGCCGTTGTGAATGCCCACGACGTCGCCGTGCCGAATGGGGTGGTTGTTCGCCTCGATCTCGGGATGCCCCTTGGTGTAGTCACGAACGTGAATGAGCGCCTGCGTCGTCTCCGCAGGCACGTCCAGCTCGTCCAGGAGCGCGCTCGCCCCGCCGCGGAGCTTCGTCACGTGGACGCGATCGTCGTCGCAGCCGCGATGCGCGTAGCCGACGGCATCCGCGCCGCGCTCGGCGATCCCAGCGAGGAGCGCCTGGACCGCGAGCGTCCGATCGACGTCCGAATCAGGACTGAGGCTGAATCCCGCTATGCCGCACATGAACCGCTACTCGACTCCATGATCGGACGCCACTCACACGGTAGACGACCGCTGTGACGTCGTGTTTGTGAACGCCGCGTTACATGCCCATCGGCTTCTCCATCGGGGGATGGATCCCTCGCGGGGGCTGTCATCCCTCAAGCGGGGCAACTGTGCAGCCGATAGTGGAGCCGTGGAAGGCTACGCAGCCGAGCATCTCTTCGACCCGGCGGACGAGGAGTCGACACCGTTCGTGGACGAGCCGGCGACGCCGCGGGAGCTCCCCGGGCTCGCGGGGCCGAACGCCGACGATCCGCTGAAGCTGTACGTCCGCCAGATCGGCGACGGCCGACTGCTCACGCCCGCGCAGGAGCGCGAACTCGCCCGCCGCAAGGACATGGGGGACGAAGCGGCGAAGCGCAAGCTGATCGAGTCGAACCTCCGGCTCGTCATGTCGATCACGCGGAACTACACACGTGCCGACGTGCCGCTCCTGGACCTCATCCAGGAAGGGAACCTCGGCCTCATTCGCGCCGTCGAGAAGTTCGACTACACGATGGGCTTCAAGCTCTCGACGTACGCGACGTGGTGGATCAAGCAGGCGATCTCGCGCGCACTCGCCGAGCAGGGTCGCACGATCCGCCTTCCCGTCCATGTTGCCGACCAGGTCCGCAAGGTGACGAAGACTCGACGTCTGCTCGGGCAGAAGCTCAATCGCGATCCGTCGCTCGATGAGATCGCGGCGGAGCTCGACATGACGCCGGAACGCGTGCAGGAACTGCTCGAGCTGATCGTCGATCCAGTCAGCCTCGAGACCCCGATCGGCGAAGGGGACTCGAGCGTCGCGGACCTGATTCCGGACACCAGTGCGCAACAGCCGGAGATCGAGACCGCCGATCGAGCTCGCTCGTCCGAGCTCCTCGACGCACTCGCGAAGCTCCAGCCCCGTCAGCGACGCGTCGTCGTCGAGCGGTTCGGCCTCGACGGTGTGCGACCGCGCACGCTCGAGGAGGTCGGCGCGAATCTCGGCATCACGCGGGAGCGCGTGCGGCAACTCGAAGCACGGGCGTTGCGGGAGCTCCGCGCGGTCGCGCCGGGCCTCGAGCTCTACCTGCGCTCGTAGCGCTTTAGGTGACGTCGACCGACTGCATCTCGCGAAGAGATGCGAGTCGGCGAAGCGACTCGAGCTCGATCTGACGGACGCGCTCGCGCGTGAGACCCAGACGTCGGCCGATCTCCTCGAGCGTCTGTGGCTCGGCGCCCGTGAGGCCGTACCGCATCACGACGACCTCGCGCTCGCGCTGGGGGAGTGAGGCGAGTGCGTGGCGCAGTGCCTCGCTCCGCAGGTTCAGCTCCACCGTCTCCTCCGGGAGCGGCTCGTCACCCGCGACGAAGTCGCCGAAGACCGCGTCCTCGCCGTCGCCCACGGGCGCGTCGAGGCTCGTCGACGCTCGGGCTGCCGCGCGCACCTCGAGCACCTGCTGAACCGTGAGCGACGCCTCGTCCGCGATCTCCTCGAGCGTCGGCTCGCGGCCGAGCTGCGTCCACAGCTGCCGGTCGGCGCGGTTGATCTTCTGCAGCCGCTCGACGATGTGGACCGGCATGCGAATGGTCCGCGCCTTGTCTGCGAGCGCGCGCGCGACGGCCTGTCGGATCCACCAGGTCGCGTACGTGGAGAACTTGAACCCGCGGCGCCAGTCGAACTTCTCGACGGCGCGAATGAGCCCGAGCGTGCCCTCCTGGATGAGGTCGAGGAAGGGGAGACCCTGGTTGCGGTAGTTCTTCGCGATCGAGACCACGAGCCTGAGGTTGGACTGGATCATCCGCTCCTTGGCCTCCATGTCGCCCCGCTCGATGCGTTTTGCGAGTTCGACCTCCTGCGCGGCCGTGAGGAGCTGGTGTCGTCCGGCCTCACGCAGGAACAGCTGGAGTGCGTCGGTCGTCGTCTCGACCGGAGCCGTCAGCGCCACGACCGTCTCGGAGTGGGGCGGCTGCTCGACGATCTCGATCGAACGCTGGTCGAGCTCCCGCAAGACTGCATCCTGCTCGAGCTCGGTGAGCTCGTACGTCTCGGCGATCTCCGCGAGGTCCGAGGCGCGCACGTTCCCCACCTGCTCGGCGGCTTCGAGCAGTTGGCGGATCTCCTCGATCAAGAGGATGTGATCGATGTCGATCTGAGTCACGCGCGGGGGGAGACGCTTGGGCGGTAGGTGACAATCTCTCGCGTTCGCGCTCCCATGTCTAGGGGTGCGCCAAGATTTCCCTCGTCCGGGTCAACCCATCCACGCGGGACGAGCTCAGCCGGCAGTCGCGATCAGGAACGCGACCGTTGCGATCGCCAGCACGACGATGGCGATGAGAAACAACCGAACGCTCGTAGCCAGCATGGCCCACCCCCTCGGTCGATCGAGCGTCCTTCAACCCTAGCGCGTGAGGGGAGAGGCACCAAGTGCCAGAAATCTGGCTCGACTTGACATAACACCGATTATCGTGCGTTCGGGTCACGTAACGGCTTCGCTCTGCGAATCTGATTTCACGCGGGGCTCGTCTGCACCGGTCCTCGCCGTCTTTTTGGCGAGCTTCCTCGGCGCGGCGCCTGGTCGGGCAACGGTTGCGGCGCACCCCTTGACGGCTGGCCTGACGCCGGCCGCGATGACGAGGCTGTTACCTGCAGTCACGTTCGACGGAGCGACGCGGACGCGCACGGCGTTGCTACCTGCTACGGCGCTAGAAGCGATTAAAAGCGACTATCAGGGTGAGCTCAATAGCTGCCAGTAGGAGCTTCTGAGCCATCCGAGCACGATTGTCTCACACCTCCGTCTGAAACATGCTCGGCCCGAGGCGAGACAGCATTGGTTCAGGCAGCCGCAGAACCCAGTGCTCTCGTCAACACCAGCCAGCGCATGGCACGCGCTTCCAACCACCACCCGCTGGCATCGAGACAGCGACCATCCAGCCCGCCTCGCTGAACCCCAGAGGATGCGCGAGCGCCTTTTTCTTGGCGGCGGCGGTCAAGACCGGCGTGAGCAGGAGTCGCTTTCCATCGAGTATCCGGTAGCGAAACACCGACTTGCCGATCCGGAAGCTACGTCCGTCGATGATCGCGAAGTTGCCGTCGTCCACCGGCTGACGGTTCCAATCGAGCGAGCCGAACGAGCCGGTTGCAGTGAAGAAGTGCGAGTGAACGCGAGGCACCGCACCCTTGCAGAGAATCGGTTTCGCCGCGAGTTCAGCCGGAGTGCCGTCGACAAGTCCGTTCCCGGCAACCATTGCCGGAGCGAGCTTCTCCAGTCCATACGACCGGAGCGACCGAACGATGGTCGAGCAGGTGGTCAGCATTTGCCAGCGTCCAACGAGCGCCGGAGCCTTGCCTTCCGCGCTGCTCTGTCCGGCAGCGGTGGATCCAACTGTCGAGACAGCCGCTGCGAGCACCGCCACAACCAGCCAGCGAGTCCCCTTGCGAGCCACCTTCCGCGCCTCCTTTGGTCGCCGCACGTGTCGGGCCACCATTTCAACGCTCCGAAGCTGTGTCAATC
>DASTWH010000374.1:0-7407 GCA_035758735.1 Gaiellaceae bacterium | reverse complement strand
CGAGATCGGCGCACTCGCATGACGGCGCAGGTCGAGGCACTGTGTGGAGACCTCAGGGCGATCCGTGCGCCACGAGGCAGGTCGCTGACCGCGCTCTCCTGGCAGACGGAGGCGCCGCTGCGGATGCTCCTCAACAACCTCGACCCGGAGGTCGCGGAGCACCCCGAGCGGCTCGTCGTCTACGGCGGGTCGGGGCGCGCCGCGCGGAGCCATCAGGCGCTGCGCGACATCGTCCGCACCCTGCTCCGGCTCGGCGACGACGAGACGCTCCTCGTCCAGAGCGGCAAGCCGGTCGCCGTCTTCCGGACGGGCGAGTGGGCGCCTCGCGTGCTCATCGCGAACTCCCTGCTCGTGCCGCGGTGGGCGACCTGGGACGAGTTCAGGCGTCTCGAAGCCGAGGGCCTGACGATGTTCGGCCAGATGACGGCCGGAAGCTGGATCTACATCGGCACGCAGGGGATCCTGCAGGGCACGTACCAGACGTTCGCCGCCGCCGGCGAGCTGCACTTCGGCTCGGCGGACCTGAGCGGCCGGACGATCCTCACGGCCGGGCTCGGCGGGATGGGGGGCGCGCAGCCGCTCGCGGCGACCATGGCGGGTGCTGCGATCCTCTGCGTCGAGGTCGACCCGAGCCGCATCGAGCGGAGGCTCGAGACCCGGTACCTCGACGAGGTCGCCGACTCGCTCGACGACGGGCTCGCACGGGTTCGTGGCGCTGCCGCCGAGGGCCGAGCGCTCTCGGTCGGTCTGCTCGCCAACGCAGCGAGCGTCTTCCCGGACCTGGCGGCGCGCGGTGAGCACTTCGACCTCGTCACCGACCAGACCGCGGCGCACGATCCGCTGACCGGGTACGTCCCAGCCGAGGTGCCCTTCGAGGAGGCGGAGGCTCTGCGTGCACGCGATCCGGCGGGGTACGTGCGCCTGGCACGCGAGTCGATCGTGGCGCACGTTCGCGCGATGACCGAGTTCGCCCGTGCCGGGTGCCACGTCTTCGACTACGGGAACAACCTCCGCGGCGAGGCACGCGACGCCGGCTTCGAGGACGCGTTCGCGTACCCGGGCTTCGTTCCCGCGTACATCCGTCCGCTGTTCTGCCGTGGAATCGGGCCGTTCCGCTGGGCCGTCCTCTCGGGGGACCCGGCGGACATCGACGCGATCGACCGCGGGCTCGCGGCCCTGTTCCCCGACGACGTGCTTCTCCAGCGGTGGCTCGAGCTGGCCCCCGGGCGCGTGGCGTTCCAGGGGCTGCCTGCCCGCATCTGCTGGCTCGGCTACGGCGATCGCGCGAAGGCCGGGCAGGCGATCAACGAGCTCGTTCGCTCCGGGGCGGTGTCGTCACCCGTCGTGATCGGTCGCGACCACCTCGATGCCGGGTCGGTCGCCTCGCCGTACCGGGAGACCGAAGCGATGCGAGACGGATCCGACGCGATCGCCGACTGGCCGATCCTGAATGCGCTCGTCAACGCCGCTGCCGGCGCGACGTGGGTGAGCGTCCATCACGGCGGAGGTGTCGGGATCGGCAACTCGATCCACGCCGGGATGGTCGTCGTCGCCGACGGCACCGATGCCGCGGCCGAGCGTCTGCAGCGCGTGTTGACTTCCGACCCCGGGATGGGCGTCGCGCGCCATGCGGACGCGGGCTACGACGAGGCGCTCGACGTGGCGCGCGAGCACGCGCTCGACCTGCCCTCGATCCCACCCGCGTGACCACCCCGATTCTGATCCGCGACCTCGCTCAGGTCGCGTCGCCTGCGGGCAGCGACGCGCCGCTTCGCGGCGCGTCGCTGCGCGACATCACCGTCGTCGACGACGCGTTCGTGCTCTGCGACGAGCGTCGGATCGCTGCCGTCGGACGCATGCGCGACCTCGAGCCGATCGCGGGCGATGTCGAGGAGCTCGACGGACGCGGGCTCTCGGCGATCCCTGGCCTCGTCGACTGCCACACGCACGCGTGCTTCGCCGGCGACCGGGTCGAGGAGTTCTCGCTCCGCGCGGGAGGTGCCTCCTATGAGGAGCTCCACGCGCGCGGCGGCGGGATCCTGTCCACCGTTCGAGCGACGCGAGAGGCCAGCGGGGACGAGCTGGCGGAGGCTCTCGCGAAGCACGTCGGCTGGATGCGGCAGGCGGGGACAACGACGTTCGAGGCGAAGTCCGGCTACGGCCTCGACCACGACACCGAGCTCGCACAACTCCGCGCGATCGCGAACGCTGGAGGGATCCCGACCTGGCTCGGCGCCCACTCGGTGCCGCCCGAGTTCGCCGACGGCGGCGCCGACGCATACGTCGACTTCCTCGTGCGCGACGTGCTCCCGGACGCCGCGCAGCTCGCCGAGTCCGGAGACGTGTTCCTCGAGCGCGGCGCGTTCGACGCGACCCAGGCGCGTCGGTACCTCACGGCGTGCCGCGAGGCGGGGCTCGAGCTGCGCCTGCACGGCGACCAGTTCACGGAGTCCGGCGCGATCCCGCTCGCGATCGAGCTTCGAGCGCGCTCGGTCGACCACCTCGAGGCGACGGGGGAGGAGGGCGTTGCGGCGCTTGCCGAGAGCGAGGTCACAGGTGTCCTGCTTCCCGCGAGCGCCCTCTTCCTCGGCCGGCCGATGCCGCCGGGCCGGGCGCTCGTCGACGCCGGCGCCGCGGTCGCGCTGGCCACCGACTTCAACCCGGGGAGCGCCTTCTGCGAAAGCCTGCCGCTCGTCTGCTCGCTGGCGGCGACGCAGCTGAAGATCGCGCCGGAAGAGGCGCTCTCGGCGTGCACGGTGAATGCCGCGCATGTCCTCGGCCGCGCCGATCGGAAGGGACGGCTGGCGCCGGGCTACGACGCGGACGTCGTGCTCGTCGCAGCGGACGACTGGCGCCATCTCGCGTACCACCTCGGCGGTCCGGTCGTGCACACGGTGATCGCAGGCGGGCAGATCGCCTGGAGACGCCCGGCATAATCGCCGAAATGGCGACGAAGAAGCAGCGACGGCGGCGGGCGAAGGAGCACCGCCACGACTACGTGTGGGTCGACGAGGAGGGAAACGAGGTCGACGCGCCCGACGAGGCGCCCGCGAAGGGCTCGACGAAGGGGAGCGGGCCCCGCCGGGATCCGCAGGAGCCGTCGTGGCAGCGCACGTTCAGACGGGGCGCGATCTTCGCGCCGATCATGTTCGGCACGGTGTTCCTGCTCTCGCCGAACCTGGCGCTGGGGGCGAAGATCACCCAGACGCTCCTCATCGTCGCGATCTTCATCCCCTTCAGCTACTTCCTCGACCGGTTCTTCTACCGCTCGTCCCAGCGCCGCGCGGCGCGCCGTGAGCAGTCCAACGGACGCCGCGGGAGCTGACCCCGGAGACATGCCGCTTCGCGTCGACCAGCTGTCGCTCGGACCGATCGGGACGAACTGCTACGTCGTCCGCGCCAACGCGACCGCCGACGAGGCCGTCGTCGTCGATCCGAGCGGCGACGCGACCGATCTCCGGCTTACTCTCGCGCGCCTGGGGGCGAGGTGCGCGGCGATCCTCGTGACCCACGGGCACTGGGATCACCTCGTCGGCGTCGCCGGCCTTGCCGAGGGCACGGGCGCGCCCGTTCACATGCCCGAGGGCGAGCGGCAGCTCCTCGAGCAGCCGGAGGAGTACGCGCCGGCCGGGAGCGTGGGCGCACACGTGCCCGAGGTCACGCTCTCCGGAGGAGAGACGGTCGAGTTCGCCGGCATCGAGTTCGAGGTGCTTCCCGTTCCGGGCCACTCGCCAGCGCATCTCGCCTACTACGCGGACGGCTGCCTGTTCTCCGGCGACGTCCTGTTCGCGGGCTCGGTCGGGCGAACGGACTTCCCGGGCTCGGACTGGGACACGCTCATCGCGTCGATCCGCATGCTCGTCGCCAGACTTCCGGCTGAGACGGTCGTGTATCCCGGCCACGGGCCGACGACGACGCTCGGCGCCGAGCTCGCGCGGAACCCCTTCCTTGCCGAGCTGCGAGCGGAGCAGGCCGGGTGAGCCGTCCCGCTCGGATCGAGCGTCCTCGCGGCACCCACGACGTCGTCCCCTCCGAGCAGCCGCTCTGGCGGCGGGTCACGTCGGAGATCGAGCGTCTGTGTCACCTCTACGACTACCGGCCGATCACGACGCCGGTCTTCGAGGACACCGCGCTCTTCGAGCGGACGTCCGGAGCGGGCTCCGACGTGGTGCAGAAGGAGATGTACACGTTCTCCGACCGCTCGGATCGCTCGCTGACCCTCCGTCCCGAGGGAACCGCGCCGATCTGCCGTGCGTACGTCGAGCACGGCTTCCAGCGCGAGCCGCAGCCGCTCAAGCTCTACACGATCGGTTCGATGTATCGGTACGGCGCACCCGGGAAGGGGCGCTACCGCGAGCACTGGCAGGCGTCCGTCGAGGCCATCGGCAGCGACGACCCGTCGGTCGACGCCGAGCTGATCCAGCTCTATGACGCGCTCCTCACGCGGCTGGGCGTGACCCAGTACCACCTCGAGCTCAACTCCATCGGCTGCCGGGAGTGCCGCCCCGCGTACCTGGAGGCGCTTCGCGCCTGGCTCGACGCGAACGTCGAGCGCCTCGACGAGGCGACGCGCGAGAAAGCGGCGACGAGCCCTCTCCGCGTCTTCGACAACTACCAGGCGAAGCCGGAGGCCGTTCGCGCTACGCTCGACCAGGCACCGAAGATCGGCGAGTCGCTCTGCGCGGCCTGCGTCGAGCGCTTCGCGGTCGTCCGCAGGGATCTCGATGCGGTCGGTGTCGAGTACCGGCTCGAGCCGACGCTCGTGCGCGGGCTCGACTACTACTCGCGGACGACCTGGGAGTTCGTCGGGCCGCTCGAGAACGAGAACGCGACGCTCTCGGGAGGCGGGCGCTACGACTATCTCGTCGAGGAGATAGGCGGGCCGCCCACGCCGGGCGTCGGGTTCGGCGCCGGCATCGAGCGCCTGATCCTCGCGCTCGAGGCCGAGGGCGCCACGTCGGATGTCGCACCAGCGATCGACGTCTTCTTCGTGCTCGACGAGGGGGCGCCGCGCGAGCTCGTCGCGATGTGGCTCGCACAGCTCCGCGGCTCGGGCGTCTCGGCCGACACCGACTATGCGCAACGCTCGCTGAAGTGCCAGCTCACGCAGGCGTGTCGTGTGGGTGCCGGAACGATCGTCGTCGTCGACCACCGCCGCGCGACGATCCGACGCCCCGGAAGCCCCGACGAGGACATGACCCACGACGAGCTGCCCGGGAGACTGTCGTTGTGAGCTGGCGCGACGTCATGTGCGGCGACCCCCGGCCCGAGCACGTCGGCCAGACGTTGACGCTGGGCGGTTGGGCAGACACCCGCCGCGACCACGGAGGCCTCGTGTTCGTCGACCTGCGCGACCACACGGGCGTCACGCAGCTCGTGATCAACCCCGAGCGCGCTCCCGCGGCGGCCGAGGTCGCGAAGGAGATCCGCAACGAGTTCGTCCTGCGGGCGCGAGGCGACGTCGTGGCGCGCGCACCGGAGACCGTCAACGTTGCGATGCCGACCGGGGAGGTCGAGCTCCAGGTCGCCGAGCTCGAGATCGTCTCGCGCTCGACGCCGCTCCCATTCCAGCTCGACGAGGAGGGCGTCGACGAGACGCTGCGGCTGCGCTATCGCTGGCTCGATCTCCGCACGCCGCGCATGCAACGGAACATGCGGCTGTCGCACAGCGTGATCTCCTCGATCCGACGGACGATGGACGGCCTCGGCTTCATCGACGTGTGGACGCCGAGCATGACGCGCGGTACGCCCGAGGGCGCGCGCGACTTCCTCGTGCCCGTCCGGCTCCAGCCGGGCCGCTTCTTCGCGCTGGCGCAGTCGCCGCAGATCTTCAAGCAGCTCTGCATGATCGGCGGCCTCGACCGCTACTACCAGATCGCGACGTGCTGGCGTGACGAGGACCTCCGGGCCGACCGCCAGTTCGAGTTCCGGCAGCTCGACCTCGAGCTGGCGTTCGTCGAGCGCGAGGACGTGCTGGCTGTCCTCGAGCAGGTCGTCGTGGACGCGTTCGCCGCGCTCGGCCGCGATGCTCCTGCCCGGCCGTTCCCTCGGCTCACCTACGGGGATGCACTCCTGCGGTACGGCACCGACAAGCCGGATCTCCGTTTCGGCCTCGAGATCCAGGATGCGACCCAGGTGACACGCGGCTCCGAGTTCGGCGTGTTCGCCGGCGCCGACACGGTCCGCTTCCTGACCGTGCCGCGTGTGTTCTCGCGCGCGGAGCTGCAGCGGCTCGAGGAGATCGCGAAGGAGTGGGGGGCAAAAGGGCTCGCCTACCTCGTGTACGACGGCGACGAGGTGCGCTCGCCGATCGCGAAGTTCCTCTCGGAGGCCGAGCTCGACGTGTTCCGAGCCGAGCCAGGGTCGACCGTCCTCTTCGGCGCGGGTGACGAGGGGGCGGTCGCTCGCGTGCTCGGAGGCATGCGCATCCACCTTGGGCGCGAGCTCGAGCTCGCTTCCGACGAGGAGCTCTTCCACTGGGTCGTCGACTTCCCGTTGTTCGAGATCGACGACGAGACCGGCAACTGGACGTTCCTCCACCACCCGTTCACGGCGCCTATCCCGGGCCACGAGGACCGCGTTGCGGGCGATCCCGGCAACGCGTTGAGCCAGCACTACGACCTCATCTGGAATGGCTGGGAGCTCGGATCCGGCTCGATCCGGATCCACAGCGCGGAAACCCAGCAGGACGTCTTCCGGACGATGGGCATGAGCGACGAGGAGGCCCGCGGGAAGTTCGCGTTCCTGCTCGACGCGCTCGCGATGGGAGCACCGCCGCACGGCGGGTTCGCGATGGGGATCGAGCGGTTCGTCGCGCTCATGGCCGACGAGCCGAACATCCGGCAGGTGGTCGCCTTCCCGAAGGTGTCGAGCGGCTCCGACCCGCTGACCGGCGCTCCCGCACCTGCGGGCACGGCGCAGCTCCACGAGCTCGGCATCCGGCTCCTCGACGAGGAGCCCGCGTAGCCGCAGCGTCAGCCACACTTGTCCCGTGCCGCCGGCTCTCGCCCAGCGCATCGCCATGCTCGCCGCCGTGGCGCTGATCGCGGCGGTCGCCGCCATGGCGATCGTCTCACAGCGCGGGACGGACGAAGGCGCTGCGGCGTTGACGAGTGCGCCGGCGCCGGCCGGCTGGAACATCGCGTTCGCGGGTTCGCGTGGGCCGGCCGGCGATGCCGAGCGAACGACGTGCGGGCAGGTGCTCGCGCCCCAGTCGCTCGGTGTGACGCATCCGGTGCTGCCGTGCGGGGCGAAGGTCATCCTCCGGTCCGGCGACAGGCAAGTGCTCACCGAGGTGATCGACAACGCGCTGGTGGAACCGGGTCGCCAGCTCGAAGTGACGGACGCGCTCGCGAAGATGCTGGGCATCGACGGCACGGTCGAGCTCGAGTGGCGCTTCGCCACCTC
>DASTWH010000326.1:0-6013 GCA_035758735.1 Gaiellaceae bacterium | reverse complement strand
CCGCGATGGCGAACCAGGCGAACGACTTCAACATCAACCTCGGCGACACCATCTACTCGGACAGCGAGCTCACCGGCTCCAAGCCCGCGCTCGATGTCGCGGGCAAGCGGCAGAAGTACCGGCTCGGGCTCGCGCTCCCTGCCCTGCGCCAGCTCCGAGCCGCGACCGGGCTCTACTCCCACTGGGACGATCACGAGTTCGTCAACGACTTCTCCCGCGCCGAGAACGGCGCCGCGATCTACGACGCGGGGGTGAAGGCGTTCACGGACTACGCGCCGGTCGCGAAGCCGTCCGCCGCGACGGGCCTCTACCGGACGTTCCGCTGGGGCAAGAACCTTGAGCTCTTCTTCCTCGACGAGCGCACCTTCCGCAACGCGAAGGCCGACGAGGCGTGCGACGGCGATCTCGCACCCACCGTGCCGCAGGCGGTGCGTGACGCGTTCGCGACACTCGCCCCAGGGCTCCGCAATCCCGTGGCGCCTGCCTGCCTCGCTGCGCTGAACGACCCCTCACGGACGATGCTCGGCACCCGGCAGTACGCGGCGTTCACGAGAGCGATCAAGGCGTCGAAGGCGACGTGGAAGGTCGTCGTCAACGAGGTGCCGATCCAGCAGTACTACGCGCTGCCGTACGACCGCTGGGAGGGGTACGCCGCCGAGCGCGAGCGGCTCCTGCGCTTCCTCCAGGCGAACGTGAGGAACGTCGTCTTCCTCACGACGGACACGCACGGCAACCTCGTCAACGAGGTGCGCTACCGGACGTTCGGCAGTCTCGAGAGCTCCGGCATCTGGGAGGTCGTCACCGGCCCGGTCGCGACGAACACGTTCGCGAAGGAGATCGACGGCTACCTCGGACAGAAGGGAGCGGGAACGGCGATCGGCGCGCTCTTCTTCAAGCCGCCTCCGCCGAACGGGCTGGGGATGCGCTGCGCCGCGCTCGATACGTACAGCTACGCGGAGGTCACCGTCACCGCGAAGCGGCTCACCGTCGCGATGAAGGACGCGAAGGGCCGTCCGGTGCGCGAGGCGACCGGGACCGCATGCGCCCCGCTCGTCCTGACCGCGCGCTAACGGTGCGCGGCCGTTGCGCCGACTACCCTCACGACGCGCGCCCGTAGCTCAGTGGACAGAGCGGCGGACTTCTAATCCGCGGGTCGCAGGTTCGAATCCTGCCGGGCGCATGCGACATAGTGCAGAGCAACCACGTATGGCGACACGGTGACGCTTTCTGACGACCTCTACCGGCGCCTACAGCGGCTTTCTCATACGAATCGCCCCGTACGCAAAGCCGCTCTAGAAGACGTTGACGCGGTCTGCAAACTCACGTGCGCGGAAGCCGAAGGCTGCGCGTTGCTTCGACCAGGTCGTCGTCGAGCTGCGTTGCATGTGATCGCCGCGCGAGATCCTCGTTCGCCGCAGCGCCTCCCAGGTAGAGCGGCGCGTACCGCGAGACCTCTTGCAGGCGCTCTGCGAGCGGGTCAAGAACACCGTGCACGCTCCCCGCGACGACGACCACATCGGGCTGGAGCGCACGCACCGTCTCGACGAGCGATGCAACCGGCGTATCAGCACCGAGAAAGGTGATGCGCCATCCATGGGTTCGCAACACGACCGCGAAAAGGAGCAGCGGAAGGTCATGCTGGTCCCCCTCGGCACTCGCGAGCACGGCCCGCGGACCGTGCCCTCGGTCCCACCCACGGCTGAGCGCAAGCAGGCGACCGCGAATCACATTGCTGATGAAGTGCTCCTGGCCGACGGAGAGCTCTCCTTGCGCCCACCGCTCGCCGACGGCGTGGAGGTAGGGAGCGAGCACATCGCGCACAACGACGTCCAGAGATAAGCCAGCGAGCAGGCGGTCGAGCGCCGCCTGCGCACCGACGTCATCGAACTCTTCAAGCGCACGTGCGAGCTCCCCAGCAGCCTCCTCGAGAAGGGGCGAATCGACACGTGAGCGCTCGGCGATCGCGGCTCGAGCGGCCTCCGAGGCGGAGAGCCCTGCATCGAGATGGGAGCGCATGCTGAGGACGCGCGCGACATCCGCCTCCGAATAGAGCCGGAAGCGGCCTGCGGTGCGGCCCGGCTCGAGCAACCGGTAGCGGCGCTCCCAGGCACGCAGGAGCTCTGGAGCAACGCCCGTTCTGCGGGATAGCTCTCCGATCCTCACAAGCTCCGTATCCATAGCTCAAACTTATACAGAACATGGACGCTATTTGGCGTCTTCGTCTCGAAAAGCGTCGCAAAGAGCAAATATTTCCTTAGATCGACTTGTCCAGGGTCGCGTGTGCATGCTATACAAACTCTGGACACAATCTATGCAAGGAGGTCAGATGTCACGCACGCTCATGACAGTCGCTGCCATCGCCGTCGCCGCTGTCTCAGTGGTCGGCTCGGCTACCGCGAAGCCGGCGACGCCGGCGACGAACATCACGAAGACCGCAGCATCCCTGCCGCAGTTCACGACACTCGTCTCACTGCTCAAGCAGGCGAAGCTCGCAGGCGCACTCACCGCAAGAGGGCCGTACACGGTGTTCGCGCCCACCAACGCCGCGTTCAAGAAACTTCCTGCGGCCACGCTCAACGCCGTGAAGACCGACCCGGCACTTCTCAAGAAGGTGTTGCTCTACCACGTCGTCAAGGGCGACGTTCGCGCGGCCCAGGTCGCGAAGTTGGACGGCAAGTCAGCGAAGACGCTCGAGGGCCAGCGCGTCTCGATCGACGTTCGCGGCGGAAGCGTGTTCCTCAACAACACCGTGCGCGTCACGAAGACAGACGTCCTCGCAACCAACGGTGTCATCCACGTCATCAACACGGTCCTCGTACCGAAGTCCTGAGGATCCGAACAGGGAGGAATGAACATCATGCGACTACTCAACCCACTCGCTCTCTTGCTCGTCATCGTCGGGGCGTTGAACTGGGGTCTCGTCGGGCTCTTCGAATTCGACCTCGTCGCTGAGATCACGGGCGACACGTTCGGTACGACAAATCCGGTCAGCCGGATCGTCTACGTCCTCGTCGGCGCGGCGGGCATTTACCTGGCGCTCACCGTTCTGCCGGCCATGTTTCGGCAGCCGACAGATCGGCCGCGGCGGGAGCACATCGCCCAGGCCTGAACGAGAACGTTCTGCGGCCGGCATCTTGGGGGATGTCGGCCGTGGAGCGTCTCGTCGGACTCGGAACTGCAGTGAGTGATGCTCGCGACGCCTGACGGCTTCGAGTCCTTGGAACGGCGCAACGCCGACCGCTCCGTCGTGACCGAACAGCGGGTGCGCGCCGTCGCTCCAGTGGTGCCCTTCACAGAGGACGGTGCACGCAGGCTCGGCCAGCGGTACTGGCGAGAGGTCGTTTGCGCGAGCCGCGGGTTTGTTCGTTGCCGGGAGACCAGCGATCGCGTTGAACTCACTTTCCTCGGCCGCGGACCGGCCCTGCTGCGCTTCGGCGGAGCCGAGGTCGCGGTCGACGACCATACGGTCAGCTGCACGTACCGCATCCGAGGGGGCCTCCTTTCACTCGGAGAGCGGGGCGCAATCGTCGTTTCACAGACGGGACGAGAGGAGACGGAGCTTTGCGTGAGGGTCGACGGCTTCTTCGCCCGCCTCGGCGGCGCCGTCTATGGCGTGCAGCGCCGAATGCACCTCGCCGTAAGTCGGCGCTACTTCCGGCATCTCCTCGCAGAGGCGGCGCGATGAGGATTTCCGTGTTCGGAGCGACCGGCGTCATCGGTCGCGCACTGATCCCACTCCTCGCGGAGCACCACGAGGTCGTCGCGATCTCTCGACACGCAGTGCCCGTTCGTCACGGCCGCCTCCAGACGGCGACTGCCGACGTCGCCGACGCGAATGCGGTACGGCGTGTGCTCGACGGTGTCGACATCGCCTACTACCTCGTTCACTCGCTTGGCAGCTCAGACTTCTCCAACCGGGATCGGAGCGGCGCGGAGAACGTCGCGCGCGAAGCTGAGCGAGCCGGCGTGAGGCAGATCGTGTATCTCGGTGGACTCGGAGACGATACGCCTGAACTCTCGCCGCACCTGAGGAGCCGGATCGAGACGGCTACCGCGCTCGCGTCGGGCACGGTACCCGTCACCATCCTGCGGGCAGCCATCGTAGTGGGTCGCGGGAGCGCCGGCTTCGAAACGATCGTCGCGCTCGTCAACCGGCTTCCGGTGATGATCGCTCCACGGTGGGTGTCCACCGCGACGCAGCCGATCGCGCTCGCGGACATCGTTCGCTACCTCGAGGGAGTCGCGGGGCACGACGGTGCGATAGGCAAGAGCTTCGACGTCGGCGGCCCCGACGTCCTGACCTACCGGGAGATGATCGAAGCGGTTGCCCGACTGGAGGGGAAGAGGCGGCTGGTCGTGGAGGTGCCAGTCTTGACGCCGCGTCTGTCGTCGTACTGGCTGCACCTGGTAACTCCCGTGCGCGCCGGCGTCGCCATGCCGCTCGTGGAAGGCCTGCGCAACCCGACGATCGTGAGAGACGACGGCATTCGGCGACTGCTCCCTATCGGTCTCACGTCCTTCGAGGATGCGGCGCGCGACGCACTTCGCGACTAGCGCTCGAAGTCGAACATCTTCAGCCGGTCCTCTCGCGTCGGGCTGGGCGGATCGTCAGCCGACGTCTTCGCTGATCTTTAGGGAGGGTGGGCAGCACTCCGGCGTTCTCGGCTGATCCCCCCTCAGCAGCAACCCGCGCTTGTCGCAGGCTGGACGACGGGTAGCCCCTTGCTCGCCGGCTCGCGAGTCTTGACGGCCTTGACGATCGCGCCGTGCATCTCGTCGGCGGCCTCGTATGTGAAGTCGACGGTGATGCCTTCGAAACCTGCAGCTTCGAGACCTGCCTCGTACTCCGACTTGGAGAGCGCGCCTGCGATGCACCCGACCCAAGCTCCGCGCTCGGCGCGCTCTTCGGGGGACAGGTGATCCTCGGCGACGATGTCGCTGATGCCGATGCGTCCGCCGGGCCTGAGAACACGGCTTATCTCGGCCAGGACAGCCGGCTTGTCGGTGGAGAGGTTGATCACGCAGTTCGAGATCACTACGTCAACCGAGTTCGCAGGAAGCGGGATCTGCTCGATCACACCCTTGAGGAAGTGGACGTTGGACACGCCCGCTTCGCGCGCGTTCGTCTGCGCGAGCGCGAGCATCTCGTCGGTCATGTCGAGGCCATAGGCCGCTCCTGTCGGGCCAACGCGCTTGGCCGAGAGGATGACGTCGATACCCCCTCCCGAACCGAGATCGAGCACCGTCTCGCCCTCACGAAGATCGGCCACGGCGGTGGGGTTCCCGCAGCCGAGGGACGCAAGGACAGCAGTCTCCGGAAGCTCGTCGCGCTCGCTCGTTCCGTACAGCGCCGCTCCATAGCCCCCTTCGTCACTCACATGTTCGCAGCACTCACCGCCGCCACAGTCGCACGCGGCGCGACCTGTGCTCGCCACCGACGCGGCGTCCGCGTAGCGCTGGCGCACCGCCTCTCGCAGTTCATCTGCAGTCGTGCTCATCGACGTCCTCCTTTCGCCGTTCGCCCAGGCCGCCGTGTGTCGCGGCGAGTGCGGGCTCTTCGGCTCGTAGCTCCGGGCCGCGGCTCTGGCATGCGGTCGGCTTTCGCTTCGCCCATCACGAGTTCCGCGGCCGACGGGAAGCACGCGATGCACGACTCGTTGATACGGAACAGGCTGCTCGTCCCCTGGTGGTCGACGAGCACGAAGCATGTTTCGGCCAGTCGCCGCAAATGTTCGGAGACGGTCGATTGTCCCACGTCGAGCGCCGACACGATCTCACCCACCGATAACGGACGCCGCTCGCGCGCAAGCAGATTGAGGATCTGGATGCGCGTCGGGTCTGCAAGGCAGCGGAACCACCCGGCATACAGCTCCGCTTCATCTCGCGGCAATATCATCGTTTATCGACGATAGACGATAGATCTGCTCCACGCAAGTCCACCCACGTCTTAGCGACGATGCCTCGTAACGCTCTTTGCTCTCCTCGACTCGGCGATCAGGCTCACCGTCGGAGT
>DASTWH010000308.1:0-7808 GCA_035758735.1 Gaiellaceae bacterium | reverse complement strand
ACGAGGACGACGGTCGACGCGGTCTTCAGCAGGCCCTGGATGGACACCGCGGCGAGGATGAAGCCGAGGCAGAGCGCGCCCGAGTCGCCCATGAAGATCCTCGCCGGGAAGAAGTTGTGGCGCAGGAACCCGAGGCACGCGCCGGCCACGATCGCCGACAGGATCGCGGGATCCGGCTTCCCGAGCGAGAGCGCGAGGATCGCGTACGTCACGCCGGCGATCCCGCAGACGCCCGCGGCGAGGCCGTCCATCCCGTCGAGGAAGTTGACCATGTTCATCACCGCGACGATGAAGACCATCGAGAGCGGCACGCCGATCCACGCCGGGATGTCGAGCACACCGAGCAGCGGGAACGTGATGTGGTCGATCCAGACGCCGAACGCACACGGGATGGCCGCGGCGACGAACTGCCCGAAGAGCTTGACCGACGGAGACAGGCCGCGGAAATCGTCGACGGCTCCGACGACGGTTGCGACGGCCGCGCCGAGGAGGATGCCCCTGCTCTCTGCGGACAGGTCGAGGAACGCCAACGACGGCACGAGGATCCCGAGGAAGATCGCGAGGCCGCCGAGGCGCGGGATCGGACGCCGGTTGATCCTGCGTGCATCCGGCCGGTCGACCGCTCCGAGCATCCGCGCCATCCCGCCGACCGCCGGCGTCAGGAGGACGACGATGACGAACGCGATGATCGCCCCGTAGAGGACTTCCGGCGTCGCCCGCAGCTCGTCGAACATGTCTGCCGTCTACTTCGTGCCGTATAGCCGGTCGCCTGCGTCGCCCAGGCCCGGAAGGATGTAGCCCTTCTCGTTGAGACCGCGGTCGACGGCCGCGACGACGATGCGCACGTCCGGGTGGTCGCGGTGCACCCGGGCGATGCCCTCCGGTGCAGCGATCAGGGCGATGAGGCGCACCGACGTGGCGCCGCCCCGCTTCACGGTCTCGATCGCGGCTGCGGTCGAGTTGCCCGTCGCGAGCATCGGGTCGAGCAGGATCACGTCGCGCTCGGCGAGGTCGTCGGGGAGCTTCACGTAGTACTCGACCGGCTGGAGTGTCTCCTCGTCGCGGACGAGGCCGATGAAGCCGACGCGCGCGCCGGGCACGAGCGAGAGCACGGCGTCGAGCATCCCCATGCCCGCACGCAGGATCGGGCAGACCGCGACCTTCTTGCCGGAGATCCGCCGCGCCGTCATGTGCTCGAGCGGCGTCTCGATCTCGATCTCCTCGTCGGCGAGCTCCTTCGTCGCCTCGTACGTGAGCAGGAGGGTGAGCTCGTTGACGAGCTGGCGGAACATCTGCGTCGTCGTGGTGACGTCCCGAAGCAGGCCGAGCTTGTGCTGGACGAGCGGGTGCATGACCTCCGTGACGAGGCCGGTGGCCGCTGCGTCGAGGTCGGCGGTCGTGTCCACGGGCTCCTCCTAGTCGGCGAAGGAAGGGAAGGCCGGCAGGCCGGGATAGAGCGGTCGGCGCTCGAGCAGCGTTGCGCTGCGCGCCGAGAGAGCTGCGACGTCGGCATCGTCGGCCAGCGCGGAGCAGATGATCGCCGCGACCTCGCGGAAGTCGTCCTCGTCGAGCCCGCGCATCGTCATCGCGGGCGTCCCCACGCGGAAGCCGGATGCGACGGTCGGCGGACGCTCGTCGAACGGCACGGTGTTTCGGTTGACCGTGATCAAGACCTCCGCGAGCCGCTCCTCGGCCTCCTTCCCGCTCCATGGGGTGCGCCGCAGGTCGACGAGGAGGACGTGCGTGTCGGTTCCGCCCGTCAGGACGTCGAGACCCCCGCCCTGCAACGCGGCAGCGAGCGCGTCGGCGTTCTCCCGGACCTGGCGCTGGTAATCCCGAAACGGCTCGGATGCGGCGATCCTGAAGCAGGCCGCCTTCGCCGCGATGACGTGGTTCAACGGCCCGCCCTGCATGCCGGGGAACACCGCGCGGTCGAGCGCCTGCGCATGCTCCTCCCGACAGAGGACGAACCCCGACCGCGGCCCGGCCAGCGTCTTGTGCGTCGTCGAGGTGACGAAGTCGCAGTGCTCGACCGGATTCGGGTGGAGCCCGGCAGCGACGAGCCCCGCGAAGTGGGCCATGTCGCAGAGGAGCAGCGCCTCGACCTCGTCGGCGATCTCGCGGAACCGCCAGGCCTCCACGGTCCGTGGATACGCCGAGCCGCCGCAGACGATGAGCTTCGGCCGGTGCTCCTTCGCGAGCGCGAGAACGTCGTCGTAGTCGACGAGATTCGTGTCGCGTGCGACTCCGTAGTGGACGATCGTGTACAGCCGCCCTGAGAAGTTGACCTTGAGGCCGTGCGTCAGGTGACCGCCGTGCGACAGCTCGAGCGAGAGGATCGTGTCGCCGGGCTCGAGAGCGGCGAAGTACACGGCCATGTTCGTCTGCGCGCCGGCGTGCGGCTGGACGTTCGCGTGCTCGGCGCCGAAGAGGGCTTTCGCGCGGTCGATCGCCAGCTGTTCGATCTCGTCGACGACCTCGCAGCCGCCGTAGTACCGGCGCCCGGGATACCCCTCCGAGTACTTGTTCGTCGGGACGCTTCCGACCGCCTCCAGCGTCGACGGCCAGGTGAAGTTCTCCGACGCAATGAGCTCGATCTCGTCGCGTTGACGCTCGAGCTCCCGTTCGAGGAGCGCAGCGACCTCCGGATCGATATCGGCGAGCCCGGCGGTCCGCAGCTGCTCGAGCGTCAACGGGGTCGTCGCCATCGGCGGGATGCTACTCCCGGAACCGAGCGAGAGCCTCCGCGGCCGGGACCGCTCCCTCCCGCAGAACGATTGGCTCCGGCCCGGTCAGATCGACGACTGTCGAAGGCGTTCCCGGGAGCTCTCCACCGTCGAGGACCGCCACAACCGCGTCGAGAAGCTCGTCCGGCACGTCGGCGAGGCGCCGGGGATCGGCTCCGCCGTGGAGGTTCGCACTCGTCGCCGCGACAGCACCGACGCGGACGAGGAGGTCCGCGGCCACGCCGGTGACGTCGGGGATGCGCACGCCGATCGTCCCCGGGCGCGCGCCCGCGAGCCAGGGAAGGCGCCTCTCCGGGTTCGGGAGCACCACCGTGAACGGGCCACGCGGAACGGGACGCCCCTCGACCGCGGGCACGAGCTCCACGAGCTCGTCGACGCTCGACGCGACGAGCGCGATCGGCTGCTCTGCGGTTCGACCCTTGAGCGCTGACAGCGCACGGACCGCCTCCTCCCGGTCGGGACGGCAGGCGAGCCCGTAGACCGTGTCGGTCGGGACGACGACGAGCCGGCCAGCGGCGATCGCGGACGCGACCTCCTCGAGGGAGCTCATGCGTTCGTCCCTTCGACGACGCGATCGCGGCCCGCCAGGTCCTTCGTGGTGACCACGTCGGCGTAGCCCAGGCTTTCCAGGAGCGTCGCCACCCGCGCGGCGTTACCGGCGGCCACCTCGAGGACGAGTGCGCTGCGGTCGGCGAGGACGTCACGCGCGCCCCGCGCGACGGCTTCGGTCGCTCCTACTCCGGTGAGCGCCTCCTGCGGCTCCCAGTCGCGCACCTCGGGCTCGAGGGTCGCGAGCTCCTCCGGGAGGACGTACGGAGGGTTGGAGACCACGAGGTCCCACGGCCCGTCGGGAAGGCCGGTGAAGAGATCCCATTCGCGCAGCTCGACCGAGAGACCGGTGCGAACGACATTCGCGCCGGCGACCTCGAGTGCGCCGGCGGACACGTCCACGCCGGTGGCACGAGCGCCCGGATGCTCGTCGGCGATCGCGAGCGCGATGGCACCACTGCCCGTCCCCACGTCGAGGACTCGCGGTGCGTCGACGGCCGCGATCCGGGCGAGGCACCGCTCGACGACGACCTCCGTCTCGGGCCGAGGGACGAGCACGCGGGCGTCGAGCACGAGCGTCAGTCGCCGGAAGCCCCACTCGCCGAGGACGTACGCGAGCGGCTCGCGGGTCTCGCGGCGCGCGACGAGCCCCTCGAGCGTCTTCTCCTCCTGCTTCGACAGCTTGCGGGACGTGTCGAGCGCGAGCTCCGACCGGCGAACACCGAGGACGTGTGCCACCAGGATCTCCGCGTCGACCGCAGGTGATTCGCAGCCCGCTTCGTCCAGGCGCTCCCCCGTCTCCGTGAGCGCGCGGGCGACCTTCACGCGGAAGCTGTCGCGAGCGCCTGCCGCTGCTCCTCGGCGCGAAGCGCCTCGGTCAGCTCACCGAGGTCACCGTCCAGCACCTGGTCGAGGCGATGGAGCGTGAGCTTGATGCGGTGGTCCGTGACCCGGTTCTCCGGGAAGTTGTACGTCCGGATCTTCTCGGCACGCTCGCCCGACCCGATCTGCGACCTCCGCGAGGCCGCGAGCTCGGCCTGCTGCTTCTCGCGCTCGAGCTCGTACAGACGAGCGCGCAGGACACGCATCGCCTTGATCCGGTTCTGAAGCTGCGACTTCTCGTCCTGCATCGCCACGACGAGCCCGGTCGGCAGGTGCGTGATGCGGACTGCGGAGTCGGTCGTGTTCACGCTCTGCCCGCCCGGGCCGGTCGAGCGCATGACGTCGACGCGCAGGTCGTTCTCGTGGATCTCGATCTCGACCTCCTCCACCTCCGGCATGACGGCGACGGTCGCCGTGGACGTGTGGATGCGCCCCTGCGACTCCGTCTCCGGAACGCGCTGGACGCGGTGCGTCCCGCCCTCGAACTTGAAGATCGAGAACGCGCCCTGTCCCTTGACGGCGAAGACGGCCTCCTTCACGCCGCCTCCTTCGCTCTCGCTCGTCGAGAGGGTCTCGGTCTTCAGGCGGAGCCGCTCGGCGTAGCGCGTGAGCATGCGGCGCAGATCGCCGGCCCACAAGGCGGCCTCGTCGCCGCCGACTCCCTGCCGCACCTCGACGATGACGTCCTTCTCGTCGGCCGGATCGCGCTCGACGAGGGCGAGCTTGAGCTCGTCCTCGAGGCGCTCGACGTCGGACTCGAGCTCGGACGCCATCGGTGCGAGGTCCGGGTCGTCACGGGCCGCCTCGAGGTCATCGCGCGCCTGCCGCCACTCGTCGGCGAGTCGCTTCGGCGTCTCGAGCTCCTTGAGGCGTCGGCCCGCCTCCGCCGCCTGGCGGTGGTCGTTGTAGACGGCAGGGTCGGACATGCGCTCCTGCGCCTCCGCATAGGAGCGGTCGAGCTCGTCGACGAGGCGGTCCATCGCCATCGGCCGATCGTAGCCGCGTCAGTGGCGCTCAGACGTCGAGCCAGCGACCCGCGATCCCGCGGCTACGACACCCTGCTCCGGGATCCTGGAGCACCCATAAGAGCTCAGGCACCGCGGCGGGCCGCTAGACGAGCGAAGCCTCGACCGAGATCTCGGGCACCGAGGCGAGCGCCTTCGAGACCGGGCAGTTGTCCTTCGCCGTCTCGGCCGCGTCGGCGAATTCAGCCGCGTCCAGCCCCGCTACCGCTCCGCGGACCGAAAGCGCGACCTTGGTGATTCCCGTGCCGGGCACGAACGTCAGGGTGGCATCGACATCGAGCGTGTCCGGGGGCGTTCCCGCCTGCGCGAGACCGTGTGAGAGAGCCATCGAGAAGCACGCAGCGTGCGCGGCCGCGATCAGCTCCTCGGGGCTGGTCAACCCCGCCGATTCGTCCTCGGCGCGCGCCGCCCACGTCACGTCCAGCGGTCCGAAGGCGCCGCTCTCGACGCTCGTGATCGTCCCGGAGCCCTCCATGAGCGAGCCCGACCAGGTGACGTGCGCAGTGCGATCGGCCATCAGCTTCCTCCTTCGAGGGTGGCGTCGTACGTCACGGTAGCGCTTGCCCGGATGAGCGCCGAGAACGGACACCCCGCGTCGGCCGCCGCGGCAGCCTCGGCAAGTCCGGCCGCATCGGCGTCCGGGACGACCGCCCGTGCGGCGATGTGCGACGCGACGATCCGGTGCCCGGCCGCCTCGACCTCGTCCATCGTGATCGTGCAATGGACGTGCATCTGCGCCGGAGGCGTGCCCAGCCGCGCGAGCTCGCTCCCCAGCGACGTCACCCAGCAGGTCGCATGAGCCGCCGCGAGAAGCTCCTCCGGGCTCGTCTTCCCCTGGTGGATCTCGACGCGCGACGCGATGGTCGACTGCAGCTCGAAGCTCCCGCTGCTCACGGCACGGACGACGCCGGACCCGCGGGCGGTGGTCCCCTCCCAGTCGATCTCGGCTTCGCGGACGATCCTCGGCACGCCTACGCCATCACCTCGACGCGTCCTTCGAGCCTGCGCTCCTCGGGCGTCTCCGCCGCCTCCTTCTCCATGACGCGCTGGAGCGCCTGGATGGAGACCTCGACCTGGTCGTCGGTCGGCTCGCGCGTGGTGAGCCGCTGCAGCCACAGGCCCGGCGCGAGCAGTGTCATGAGCACGCGGTTGTCCTGGTGCTTGCCGGCGTAGCGGATGAGCTCGTAGGCGAGCCCGGCGATCACGGGCAGGAGCAGGATGCGGCTCGCGATGAGCCATGGCCATGCGGGTCGCCCGACGAGGGCGAAGACGAAGATCGCGATGACCATGACCCAGAGCAAAAAGGCGGTTCCGCAACGCGGGTGAATCAAGCTAAACTTTTGCACGTTCTGGGGCGTCAGGTCAGCGCCCGCCTCGAGCGCGTTGATCGCCTTGTGCTCGGCCCCGTGGTACTGGAATACGCGGCGGAGATCCGGAAGGAGCGAGATCAACAGGATGTAAGCGATGAACACCGCCACGCGGATGGCGCCCTCGACGATCACGAAGAGCTCGGTCGACTCGACGGGCAGCCAGCTCGTCAACAGTGCCGGTCCGACCTTGAACAGCGCGAGCGCGAAGCCGATCGCGATCGCGAACGAGAAGATGATCTGACCGCGACTGATCTGCGTCTGGATCTCGCCGTTCTCGTCGCGCTCCTGCGAGGCGACGTTCGCGGAGATGGCGAGGGCGCGGAATCCGATGGCGAGCGACTCGCCGAGCGCGACGACTCCGCGGACGACCGGAAGACGCCACAGCTTCCGCCGCTGCATCGGCGAGGTGACGTCCTGCACGACCTCGGTGATCTCCCCCTCAGGCGTGCGGATCGCGACCGCCCACGAGGACGGGCTCCGCATCATCACGCCTTCGAGAACGGCCTGGCCGCCGTAGCTGACCGCTGCCATTCGGCTCGGCTAGTCGTCGGCGGCGCGGGTGGCGCCGGCCTTCTCGAGGCGGCGCTGGAAGCGCTCCACCCGACCGCCGGTGTCCACGAGCTTCTGCTTCCCCGTGTAGAACGGATGGCACTCGGCGCAGATCTCCACATGGAGCTCTTCCTTCGTCGAGCGCGTCCAGAACTCGTTTCCGCACGAGCACGTCACGTGCGCGAGCACGTAGTCGGGATGGATGTCGGCCTTCATCGGCCGGCCAGGATACCAGCCACGACCTTCGGATCCGCGTTGCCGCCCGAGACCACGGCGACGACGGGACCGTCCGAGCGCGGCACCTTGCCCGCCAGCAGCGCGGCGACCGCGGCCGCGCCGGCGGGCTCGCACGCGAGCTTCGCGCGGGTGTAGAGGAAGCGCATGCCCTCGGCGATCTCGTCCTCCGAGACGAGCACGATCTCGTCGACCCGCTCTCGCACCACGGAGAGCGTCCCCTCGCCCGTGAACGGCGCGTTGAGCCCGTCGGCGACCGAGGACGGCGTGATGCGCACGCTCTCGCCCGCCTCGAGCGCTTCGGTGAGCGTCGGCGCGGCCTCGGGTTCGACGCCGACGACGCGGCAGTCGACGGCGGAGGCGACGCCCGAGATGAGGCCTCCCCCGCCCACGGGGACGACGATCGTCGTCACGTCGGGGACGTCCTCGACCACTTCGAGGCCGAGCGTCCC
>DASTWH010000299.1:0-4172 GCA_035758735.1 Gaiellaceae bacterium | reverse complement strand
GCGTGGCCGGGCGAGGCGCCCTGAGCGCCGCTAGTGGCTCATCGGGTCCCGCTCCTTGCGGAGCTCCTCCTCGTCGTCGAGCTCCGGGTCGAGCACCTCGTCGTCGAACTGCTCCTCGGCGGGGCTCTCGAGCGGGTTCTCCTCCTCCAGGACCTCGGTGGACGGGACCTCGACGGGGTCGGCTCCCGACCGTGTGTGCTCCCTCATCTTCTCGCCTCCGGCTCGGGGGTGGAGGCGTACCCCGCTCACCGAGAGGTAAGCCCCCCACGAGCATACGCCGGGGCCGACTCGGATTCGGCGGCTCCAGGAGCGGGTACCTGCGTGCCATCTGTTCCATCGAGCGAGGGGGCACGGCGGGATGACGGACGCGGACGGAGCGCCAGACCAGATCGAGCGGTGGGTCTCGGACGGAGCCGATCACGGTGCGCTCGTCGAGCTGCTCGTCGCCTCGGGCGGATGGACCGAGGTGGGCGCAAGGGAGATGGTCGCGAGCCTCACAGGGGCCGAAGGCGTGCAGGCCGAGCCCGTGGTCGAGCTCGCGTGGCCCGGACCGCTCGCGGCGGAGGTTCCACCCCTGTTCGCGTCGTGACGCCGGAACGGACCGACATGGCCACGCACGACGACGAACCGCGCCCTCCCGAGCCGACGGAGCCCAGCCGGACGCCCGAAGGCGAGGATGCACGCCAGGAGGAGCTCCGCACGTATCTCGAGTGCTGGCGCCTGCCCGGCGGGCGGCTGGCGCCGGAGCAGATGCGAGCCCTCCTCGCGTGGAGCGAGATCCCCGACGAGGACCGAGCCGGTCTCGAGGAGAGTCTCGAGGCGACGCGACAGCAGGTTCCCGCTCGCTCGCTGGCGCCCGACCAGCGGCGTGGGCACGTCAGCTGGATCGACCGGCTCAAGGGTGCCTTCCGGCCCTAGGGGCCGGGGACGGCGTCAGCCCGTCGCTAGCGCGCCTGCTCGAGAAGCCGGAGCAGGCCTTCGCGCGGCGGGCAGAACACGTCGATCTGCGACGCGGGGCCGCTGTCGCCCGCCCGCACGCGGTGGGGAACCCAGGGCGGGATGACCGCCGCCTCGCCGACCGTCAGCCGCCGGGTCTCCTCTCCGAGCGTCACGTCGAACTCGCCGTCGACGACCACGAAGACCTGCTCCTCCTCGTGCGCATGCAGGGGAGCCTCGGCGCCGGCCTCGTAGCGGGCGAAGCTCACCATCAGCCCGCTTCCCAGGAGCGGCTGGAGCACGAGCCCGGCCGCGACGTTCAGCTCGGGCAGCTCGGCGACCCTGACGAAGCGCCCGGGGAGCGTCGGCTGCTGCTCGTTCGGTGAGGTGAAGTAGGAATCCGACTCCATCAGCGCCTCCTTCGTGGTTCTCGAGTCATGGGCCGTGACGCTACAGCGGCGATCCGCGGCTGACGGCCACCCTCGGACCGTGTCTGGACGAGAGGGCCGGCGCTTGAGACGATGAGCTCGGCATGAGGGGGAGGACGGCGGCGCTCGGGGTGGGGTTGGCGCTGGGCCTCGCGGCGCTCGGGAGCGGCTGCGGCTCGGGCGAGCTGCCTCCACGTTCCGCGGCTGCGTGCGAGGAGCGCCTCGGCAGCCTCAGAAGGGCACTCGTCGACCTGGACCGGCGGGTGTACGAGCTCGGCTACGACGCCTACGAGGCGAGGGTCAGCGATCTCAAGGTGCTCTGGCAGGGCGTCGACGTGCGCGCTCTCGAAGAGTGGATGCCGGAGTGCTGGGCGGTCGCCCATGCCGGGTGGGACGCGGTTGCCGAGTACGCGTGGGCGTCGGATCTCTGGACCGAGTGCCACCAGGACGTCCGCTGCAGGTTCGGGGAGACCGAGCAGCCGCTTCTGTTCGAGAACTGGCAGCGAGCTGCCGGCTCGGTCGCCGCGATGAGGACCGGGCTCGAGCGGATGAAACTGCACCCCACCAACGACACGTGCCCCGCAGGGACGTCCGTCAACGGGGCCGGTTACTGCAGCGCACGCTGACGAGCGCTCGTCGCGCGCTCCGTCGACCGAGGCCAACCGCGGCCGGCGCGCGCGGGCCGGCACCCATTGCTCGGAGCGAGGGCGTATCGTGGAGCCCCGACCTCGAGGAGGCACCGATGGCGATCGCATTCGTGCAGGAGTTCTCGATCCAGGACGGCGACACCAGCACCACGAACTACGACGGGGTCGTCGCGGAGCTCGGTCTGCAGGGCAACGACGTGGACGGTCTGATCGCCCACACGGCCGGCTTCGATCACGACCGAAGCGTCTTCCGCATCTTCGACGTGTGGGAGAGCAGGGAGGCGGGCCAGCGGTTCATCGACGAGCGTCTGATGCCAATCGTCGAGCGCCTGGCCTCCGAGGCGGGCGAGGGCAACTTCGACCCGCCCAACGTCGAGTACTGGTACGAGCTCCACCATGTCGTGAGCTAGCCGGCGAGAAGCCCGGCAGGTGCTGCGGCGGTGCGAGGATAGATCCATGAGCGCCGCGCGGCCGACCGTCGTCGTGGTGGACGGAAACGAGCGCGAGCTGGCACGGACCGTCGCCGAGCTCGACCGGCGCTACGGGAGCGACTACCGGATCGTCTCCGAGCTGTCGGCGGGGGCCGCGCTCGCACGCCTCGAGGAGCCGCGGCCCGCGAGCGAGGCGGTGGCCGTCGTGCTGGCCGACCAGTGGCTTCCCGACCTGACGGGGGAGGAGCTCCTGGCGCGCGTGCGCGACCTCCATCCGCGCGCGAAGCGCGCGCTGCTCGTCCCGTGGGGCGCATGGGCCGACCCTCCGACGGCCGCGGCCATCCACCGTGCGATCGCACTCGGTCACACCGACTACTACGTCCTGAAGCCGTGGCGATCGCCGGACGAGCTCTTCCACCGCACGATCGCGGAGTTCCTGCACGAGTGGTCCCGGAGCGAGGTCTCGGGCCCGAGCCCGATCGCGGTCGTGGCGGACGGCTGGTCGCCGCGCGCGCACGAGCTCAGGAGCCTCCTCACGCGGAACGGGGTTCCGCACGTCGCGCACGAGCGGGACTCCGAGGAGGGACGCCGCCTCCTCGAGGGCGTGGGGCTCGCCGGGACCGAGCTCCCCGTGGTCGTCTCCAGCGACGGGCTCGTCCTGGTCGATCCCTCCAATGCCGAGCTCGCGGCGTCCTACGGGATGAGCACCGAGCTCGACGACGGTGCCGAGTTCGACGTCGCGGTCGTCGGCGCGGGCCCCGCGGGGCTGGCGGCGTCCGTCATCGCGGCATCCGAGGGCCTGAGCACGCTCGTCGTCGAGCGGGAGTCGATCGGCGGGCAGGCGGGTTCCAGCTCCCTGATCCGCAACTACCCCGGCTTCCCGCGCGGCGTGGGCGGCGCGGAGCTCGCGCAGCGCGCCTTCCAGCAGTCGTGGGTCTTCGGCACGCGCTTCCTCCTCATGCGCGCGGTCGTGGCGCTCGGGCAGGACGGGGAGCGGTTCGTCCTCTCGCTCTCCAACGACTGCAACGTGCGAGCCCGGAGCGTGATCCTCGCGACCGGCGCGAGCTACCGACGGCTCGGCATCCCGTCGCTCGACGCGTTCACCGGCACGGGGGTGTTCTACGGCGCGTCGGTCTCGGAGGGCAAGGCCCTGGCCGGCGAGGACGTCTACGTCGTCGGCGGCGGCAACTCGGCCGGGCAGGCGGCGATGCATCTCTCGCGGCACGCCCGGCGCGTGACCCTGCTCGTCCGCGGCCCATCGCTCGAGAGCAGCATGTCGAGCTACCTGATCGAGACGCTCGGCGCGACGCCGAATGTCGAGATCCGCCTGCGCGCCGAGGCGACCGGCGGCGAGGGACGCGGTCGGCTCGAGCGCGTCACGCTGCGCGATCTCGCCTCCGGAGCCGAGTCGACGGTTCCGGCCGCGGCGGTGTTCGTGCTCATCGGAGCGCGCCCTCACACGGACTGGCTTCCCCCGGAGATCAACTGCGACGAGCACGGGTACGTCCTGACCGGAAGCGATCTCACCGGGTCGACGGCCTCCCCGCTCGAGACGAGCATTCCCGGGGTGTTCGCCGTCGGCGACGTGCGTCGCCAGTCGATCAAGCGGGTCTCGTCCGCCGTCGGCGAAGGCACGGGCGCGGTCCAGCACATCCATCGGTATCTCGCCCGTCGCGAGCCCGACGGCGTGCCGACCTGAGCGATCGGGCGTCGGCGAGCGGCCCGCCGAC
>DASTWH010000021.1:0-3489 GCA_035758735.1 Gaiellaceae bacterium | reverse complement strand
CCCTCGTGAAGAGGTCCGAGCGTTCGGCCAGATCGCCATGGCCACGCTGTGGGGGTCGACCTCGGTCGAGAACGGTCTGCAGAGGGTCGATGCCCTCGTGGAGCGCGCCGGCCACGCGAGGCTGATGGAGGCGTTCGCGGAGCGCGTCCGCGGCGGCTTCACCTCGTTCACCGGCGACTTCGAGCGCGGACGCGAGCACTGCAGGCGCGCGGTGGAGATCTACGAGGAACTGGGTCATCCCATATCTGCGCTGGGCGTCACCTCCGAGCTCCAGCGCATCGAGGTTCAGGATGGTCGGCTGGACGAGGCGGAGAGGATCCTCCGCCGTGCGTACTCGCGCTTCGAGGAGCTCGGCGACTTCGGATACCTCTCGTGGATCGCTCCCGCCCTTGCGCGCGTCGTCGCCGATCTCGGACGCGCGGACGAGGCACGCGAGCTGGCGCGCATCTGTCGCGAGGAGCTCCAGCGCGACCATGCCTTTGCACAGACGGCCTCTCGGCTCGCCGACGCGACCGTCCTGCTCGGGGAGGAACGCTTCGACGAAGCTCGCATCTCGCTCGATGAGGCATCGACGCTCCTCGAACTCACGGACGTGACGTATCTCCGGGCGGATGCCCTCGTCCTGCTCGCCGAGCTCGAGTCGGCCTCCGCCTCAGAGGCGACGGCACGGGATCTTCTGGAGCGTGCGGTCGGGCTGTACGACTCGAAAGGGGACGTCGTCTCGGCGACGCGGGCGCGCGCGCGGCTCTAGGTCCAGCGAGGAGTGAACGACGCGTCGGGGTCGCGGGGGAGCCCGTCGTCGGGGAGCTCGTCGAAGTCACCCGCCTGATGGGTGTAGATGTGGGCGGTGAAGCGCAGGCCCGTGGGCCGGTCGAGCGTGCCGGCGGCGATGCCGATCCGCTCGGCGTCCTTCGCCTGCCAGAAGAGGTTCGAGCCGCACGCTGCGCAGAAGGCGCGTCGGGCGTGGCGGATCGACTCCGGGCTGTCGATCCAGCGCAACTGCTCGCCTGCGACGACGAGATGCTCTTCCAGCGTCGCGGCGAACGCGCCGATGTAGCCGCTCCAGCGGCGGCACTCGACGCAGTGGCAGAGGACGACGTCGCGCAGCGGCCCCCGCACCTCGTAGGTGACGGCGCCGCACAGACAGCGGCCGGTCGCGCGGGGCTGCTCGGCGTTCTCCACTATGGGATCGTAGAATCGGCGGATGCCGCCTGTCTCCGAGCACATGACGGCGAGCCTGCTGACCGTCTCGGCCGACGCGACGCTCGGCGAGGCGGCGGTGGCCATGGCGGCGCGGGGCGTGGGCGCCGTCGTCGTGCTGGAAGGCGATCGGGTGGCTGCGATCCTCACGGAGCGCGACGTCATGAAGGCGGTCGCCGCAGGGAAGGACGGAAGCGCGCCTGTCAACGAGTGGATGACGTCGCACCCGGACACGATCGAACCGAGTGATACGACCGACCACGCGGCCTCGCTGATGATCCACGGCGGCTTTCGCCATCTGCCCGTCGTCGAGCCCGATGGAAAGGTCGTCGGCATCGTCTCGATCCGCGACCTCATGAAGGTCGCGCTCGACGATCGCTCGCCGCGCGGCGTGTAGTCGTTCGTTGCGCCGAAGCGTCCTTCCGCTCTACGCGCTCTTCCTGCTCGAGACGCTGACGTGGATCGCCATGATCCCGCTCGCGCCGACGTACGCGGACGACTTCGGGCTCAGCGGCGTCGAGACGGGTGCGATCCTCGCAGCGGCGAGTCTCGCCGCACTCGTCGCGGCGCTCCCGCTCGGCGTGCTCGCCGACCGGTTCGGGGCGAGAGAGGTCACGCTCGCGTCGGCCGGTCTCTTCACGCTCGCGACGCTGGGGCAGGGGGTCGCGGGCGACTTCTGGACGCTGCTGATCGCGCGCGCCGGCTTCGGTGCCGCGTTCGGCGCGCTCTGGGGCGCGGGAGCGTCGTGGCTGTCCAACTCGCTCGAGCACGAGCGTCGGGCGGGCGCCCTTGCCGCGGCCACGACCGTCGCGGGGCTCGGGTTCACGATCGGCCCGGTCTTCGCGGGCGTCGTCGCGGATCGGTTCGACACGGGCACGCCGTTCGTCCTTCTGGCGATCGCCGCCGCGGCGGTGTCGCTGTCGCTGTTCAGCGTTCCGGCCGTGCACGTCACCGACGTGGCGACGCAGTCGCTACGGGAGACGCTGCGAGTCGTGCGTCGCGACGAGCTCGTGCTCGCGGGTATCGCGATCATCGTGTTGATCGGGCTCGTGGGCGGCGGCGTCAACCTGCTCGTTCCGCTCCAGCTGAAGTCGAACGGCGTCTCGGCCGCCGAGATCGGCCTGCTGTTCTCGGCCGCGTCCGCCGTCTACACGGTCGTGAGCGCCGTCGTCGCCCGCCTCGGAGAGCGCTCGGCGACGCTCCGCGTCGGAGGGGTCTCCGCGCTCCTCACGGGAATGACGATCGTGCTGGTGCTGATCAGCCCGTCGACGGTCGCCGCGATCGCGTTCGTGCTCCTCCGTGCCCCTCCCTGGTCGACGATGGACACGATCATCTATCCGCTCGCCGCGGCCGGCGCGCACCGGTCGGCGCTCGGGCGGGGATCGGTGATGGGGCTCGTGATGCTCGGTTGGGCATCTGCGTCGACGGTCGGCCCGATCCTCGCCGGAGCGATCGCGGACTCCGCCGGCGATCGCGCGGCCTACGCGGTGCTGATCCTGTGCTGCGCGCTGATCGGTCTCTGGCTGCTCCGCGCTGCCAGGCGCGCCGAGGCCTCGCCGGCGCGCGTCGACCTCGGGCGGCTGTACGGCGCCGCCGATCTCGACGCGCTTCGCGGCGAGTACGACCGGATCGCGTCCGTCTACGACACGGGTGTCGGCGAGGACATGCGCTACGCATCCCCGCGCGCGGTCGCCGACGTCGCCCGACGGCTGCTCGAGCCGGACGCTGCGATCCTCGACGCCGGCGCCGGCACGGGCCTCCTCGGCGTGGAGCTCGCCCGAGACGGCTTCCGCCGGCTCGACGCGCTCGACATGTCGAACGGGATGCTCGAGCAGGCCGCGGGGAAGGGCGTCTACCGTAACCTGCGCCTGGGGCGGCTCGGCGACGCGCTCGACTACGAGACCGGTTCGTACGACGGGGTCGTGTGCGCAGGTGTCCTGACCGCAGGGCATGCGCCCGCCACGAGCCTGGACGAGCTCGTCCGAGTGACGCGACCAGGGGGCCACGTGATCTTCACGCTCAGATCCGACACTGCGCTCCCGGGTTTCGACGACAAGATCGCCGAGCTCGAGCGGACAAGGCGCTGGACACTCGTCGACCGCGGAGACGAGTTCCAGGCGCTGCCGACCGGAGAGCCCGATGTCCTCGTCCGCGTGTGGGCCTTCCGCGTGCTGGCGCCGGAGCCGGAGCCGGCCTAGGCCAGCAGCGCGTCCATCTCCTCGAGGCTTCGCAGGAGCTCCTCGGCGAACAGGCCTGCGAGCCCGTGGAAGTTCGTGACGGCGCAGACCG
>DASTWH010000213.1:0-6123 GCA_035758735.1 Gaiellaceae bacterium | reverse complement strand
AGCGCAGTACTCTAGCCCCGCCTCGACCCTCGGACTGAGCATTCGGCGGCGCATGCGGTGCGCACCGTATCCGCGCGCCTCCCTCGATTTCGTCTTCGATTTCAGTCGTCGAGCCATCTAGCGCTCGATCCGACGCGATCGGACGAAATCGGCGGGGAAACACGTCCACTGAGGGTGGAGGGGCCCATTTCCTGTCTAAAAAAACGCGACAAGCATCAGCTCGCGTCCGCGCGGGTAATCGGTCATTGCTCCTCCTCGTCTGCATCGCTCAGGTACCGGCGCAGCAGCGCTCGAACCTCGCCACCAAGGGAGCGCTCGTGTGCAGCCGCCGAGCGCTCGAGCCGATCGCGGAGCTCCTGGTCGACGAGGATGGTCACCGTCGTCGGGCGCTCCTTCTTCAACCGAATCACATTAGAAATTCTGCAAATATATCCGATTACGTCGCGCTAGTCGCAAAGTCTGGTTAGCATCCGCCGCGTGCCTCAAGTCGTGCTCTCGCCGAAACCCACAACCTGGGTTTTCGCGATACAAGGAAGGCGTCCCTACCCCCGACAGGTCGAGGCGCTGGCATCCCCCAGGAGTCACGAGGGCGCTGTCGTGGGTTCGCGCGTGAAGAACGGGAAGCGCTCGGAGACGGATGTCTCGGGTGCGTCAGGCCAGACGGGCGATCGCTTCGTCGGTCGTGATGACCTCTGCAAACTCATCCCGCAGGCTCGCGAGCGTAGTCCGGTGGATCAGATCGGCAGGGAAGACCTCGCCGTCTGGACCCTCGCGGTCGTAGGTACTGGCCGCATCACCCACGAACCATGTCTCGAAGCCCAGGTTGCCGGACATGCGGGCGGTGGTCGATCCGCAGTGGTCGGTGGTGAAGGCCGCAATCACCAGGGTCGTGGCACCCGCCGCGCGTAGCCGCTCCTCGAGGTCGGTCCCGATGAACGCGGAGTTGACCCCTTTGGTCAGCACAGGCTCCCCATCGCGCGGTTCCGCTTCCTCTTTGAACGCGAACCGGGGGTCGTCCTCGTGGAACATCGGCCAGTCCGGATCGGTCTCGCGGTGCCGGACGTGGATGATCGGGGCGTCCACGGCGCGCCACGCCTCCAAGAGTCGCGCGACGTTGCGTTCGGCGCTCGGGTTGTTGTTGCGCTCCCCCCAGGCGGGGTCGTCCCACACCTTCTGCACATCCACGACCAACAACGTCGGCTTCGCCACGGACATCAGCCTAGTTCCTGGTTACTTCTGATGCTTGCCCGCGCAAAAGAAATGCACCGAGCCGGTGACTTCCTCGTCCGGCAACCCAGCTGACTTCCGCCGAAGCGATAGCCACTTGGGGAGCCATCAACCTTGGAAGCTCCGTTCTCGGTGCAGCCGGGACACTACAACAACTGTGCGGGACCGAACGCGGCAGCAATCCGAAGGCCGGACCGGCCGCGTATCTCCTCCCGTCTGGGGAGAGGGGACCAGAAGGACGCAGGCCGACCCGGCAAGGGTCGGCTTCTGTCCTCTGTCGACCTGCCCTTCAAAATCGGCGGTCGCCCCCTTGCTGACAGCTCCATGCGGGCCTGCTATCCCTCGTCGTGTCTTGGCTAGGCTCCGCGCACGGAGGTTGCCTACCGGGCGGCGACCGTGAACTTCCAGGTTGTCGAGTGCACTCGTCGCGGAAGGTGGGCGCTGTACCTAATCGAGTGCCGGCCCTTCGCTCCGACGAGGATGATCGCCCACTCGCGCAGCAGCACACGCTGGCCGTTGGCTTCACGCAGGCTCGGGATCCAACGATCAGACGACCCGAACTGGCTGAGGTTGACCCGCCGCCCGTCGATCCACAAGGCCCAGGAGAGCTTGCTCCATAGCGCGTCGAGGCGTTTCTTCGACACAGCCCAGCTCCCGTATCCGATGAAGATCCGCTTGGACCAGGGCGGCAGTAGCCCGCAGGTGCGCGTCTCGGAACCGGGCCGAGTCACTATCGGATCGCAGAAGGGCGTGAACAGGGACACATCGGCATCTCTCTCGATGCCTTGTACGACGATCATCCCGTTGACCGGAGTTCCGGGATCGATTGCTGTCTCCCGAGCCTGCGCAGCGCTCGCAGTTGCGATGAGGGCCACAAGGCCCAGCACCAAAATGAAGCGAGGCGAGCCGTCTAGTGACACGTGTGGCAATCGTACTCCTCTGCTTCCCGTCGTGATGCTGCGGGACGAGGGAGGCGCACTTATGCGCCGAGGATGTGAATAATCGCGAACGTTGACTCGACGACTCGTGCCTGGAGACTCGCCGTACGACTCGCTCGGATTCTCCCGTGTCGTCGTCGTCGGACCGCATGTCTACGTCGCGGGGACCGCCCCCATCCCGAAGGACGGGTCGAACCCTCCAGACAGCGCATACGAGCAAGCGAGGCTCTGTCTCGAGATCATCGGCTCTGCTACGGCTCGAGACAAGTATCACATGAGGGCGGAGCCGTTGCATCCGTTTGCATCGAGGACATCGGGGACGGGCTTCGGGAGACTCGCGTCAACCTCGCCACGTCTCTCGAGCGTTCCCCATCGCCGCTGATTTCGCCTGCTATTGGCGATCGGCGTCGATCACTTCTATGGCTCCTCATCGGGAAAAACGCGGCGGAGTGTGGGTGATAAGTCCGTCGCGGCGTCGAACGAGACCGCCTTTCGGGGTGGGGGGCGACGAGAACGGTGCGCGTGGCGTAACCTGGGCGGGCTGAGAGGGAAGCGGTCAGACCAGTGTTGATTCTCGCGGCCATCGTCGGACTGGGTGCAAGCGGGCTCATACTCATGCTGCTCGCGATCGCGAATCCCCGCATCGATGACGCCAGCGACTCGCCCGCGCCGAGCAACGTCGTTCCACTCCGGGTCATCACTCGAACGGATGGCGTGCCGCTCGCACGCCGGCAGGCGCGACCCGCTACGGACGTGCGCAGGACGGTCACGCGGGAGCAGGAGCCGCCACGTCGTTCCGTTACCGGGAAGTCGTGGTGGAGACGCAGGCGCGACACGACCGATCACGAGTACCCGCGGACGCGGCTCAGGGGCATTCTCGCGAGTCCCGATGCCAGGTTCGTCGCCGGCTCCGCCGCGTGCTCTCTTGCCGTCGGTCTGTTGATCGCGCATCTGTCCGTGTAACACCGGCGGGGTGACGCGTTGCTCAGAACGGAGCCACGCGCTCGCGCAACGGGTGCCCTTCCGTTGCGGCCAGGGGCTCAGACGGTTCCAAGCCTGCCGTTGCACCGTGAGGGCTCTCGTCCACCGATTCTCGTGCGTTCGGCTCACGCACCGGCTTCGCTGGCGAATGCTCGTTCGTTTAGACACTTCCACGAGGGGCATAACTGCGAGCACACAGACAGCTCGCCTTCGCCTTGACGCTGCCTACGCCAGGCCATCGCGCCGGGCGGAGCGGAAGCGGAGTGCTGCGATGTCCTCTGACGTACAGCGAGTGAGCTTCAGGTTCGGGCACGAGACCGAAGTGCGTTACCTGACCCGAGTTCCAGAGGTCGGAGACCACGTGACTCGGGGACGCGAGCTATGGGTCATCGCGGAGGTGAGAACACACGAACTCGGCGTCGTCGCCACGTGCGAGGACGCCGCCGCGGACTCGGATGCTTGAGCCGGCGATAAGCTGCTGCTTCGTGCCGGCGCTGATCGTCAGGTTCCCCGATGGAAGCCGAGAGTTTCGGTATCCGGATCGTCCCCTCGAGGTGGGCGACCACCTTTGGCACGACAACGTCCGGTACCACGTCGTCTCGGTCACCGAGGACGCCGAAGGTGATCAGCTGACCGTGACCGTGGAGCCCGACGCGGAGAGCCTCGGCGACCTCCTGGGCTCCGAACAAGGCGCGCTCGTGCTCGTCCCGGCCGACTAGGCCGGCTCCGCGCATCGGGCCGGTTCCCCCTCGCGCCTCCACGTCGGTGGGCGACGCGGAAGGGCTTCTGAACCGACCCGAGATCCCGGTGCACCCCCATCCTCACCGGGAGAGGACAGGTACCTCGGCTCGAGCGTTGGGAAACGTGGGGGTTGCCCGAGCTCGCGAGGTGCCCTAGCGTGCGTGTGCGCCGAGCTCGGGCTGCCGGTAGATCGAAGCCTTCCTGATGAGTCCTACGCGGAAGCGAACGGCTGGCTGGGAAGGTGGACGAAAGCAGACCCGGCTCGGCGAATCTCGCGGACGCCTCTTCGAAGGCGACCTAGTAACGCGATGACGGCCGGACGGCTTTGGCCGCGAAGCGATGCATGTAGGTGACGACGTCGAGCGCGACGCCGATGACGACGAGCAGCGCGTCCCAGTTGCCGCTGAGGCCACCCGGCTGCCAAGCGATCACGATCGCGAGCGTGGTCCACGGAAGGAAGACGAGGCCCAGCAGCGGCCACACCCAGGAGCCGAACGCATCGTCGACCTTGCTGCCGAAGAGCCACCAAACGGCAAGCACGAACCGCGGGAGGAACGCGGCAACGCCGCTTGCGAAGCACCCCATGCGCGCATCCTCTCCTGTTGAGGCGGCGCGTGCAATCCAATTCTCCACGCGCCGGCTTCGGCGCCTATGGCAAGCTCGGGGAGCCGTTCGAACCGAGGAGGCAACTTGAACGTCGACAAGCTCCTGGCTCGAGACCGCGAGCTCCGGCAGTACGCGACGGCGCGTCCCTGGCACCAGGACGGGCACGGAACGAGGATCCGGCTCGTCGGTCCGTTGCCGCGCTCGACCGTCGTCGTCGATCCGTACGCGCCGAACCCTCAGGACAGTCCTCTGTTGCTCCACCGGGTCAACACCTACGAGCAGCTCGATGACGAGATCGAGCGGCTGAGAGCTGCTCTGCGCGAGCTGCGCGAGCAACTCGCCGAACTGTCAACCGCCTCGGGCGACCTTCCGACCGAAGAGCTCTACGAGTCGCTTGCGAGAGAGCTGCGAGGTCGCATCTCGGCCGCGCTGGGAGAAGGCCGCGACGCCGGTGAAGCGGCGCTCAGGGCGCAGAGCCGCCGCACGGTCAGGATTCCCGGCCCGCGCGGCTAGTTCAGAGGTCGGCCGGGTCCGGTGCGACGGGGTCGCGCCGCGTGCGGCAGTGGTGGCCGTCGTGCTTCCAGGCGCTCGCCGGCGTCAGCGCCGGCACGACCTTCGCGGCAGGCCGATCCTGGCTTGGCCGCGCTCCCGCCGCTCCCGAGCCGAGCAGGACGCCGCCGAGGATTAGGAAGAAGATCACAGGAGCAACTCTCCGAGAACGCATCCACGCCTCCCTCGTCGTGAGCTCACGGTTGACGATAGCGCGTGCGTCAGAACGTCGCGTCCCGCACGCCCGTGACGATCACGAGCAGCACGATTGCGGCGACGACGAGCCGGTAGGCGACGAAGACGCCGTACGTGTGGCGGCGGACGTAGCCAAGGAGCCACTCGATCGCGAGAAGCCCGCTTCCGAGGGCCGCGAGCGTCCCCACGAGGAACGGGCCTTTCCAGCCGTCGGGAAGATCGCCGAACACGACGTCCTGCAGCCCCTTCAGGACCACGGCACCGAGCACCGTGGGCAGCAGCAGATAGAAGGAGAAACGCGCAGCGCTGTCGCGGTCGAGCTTGAGAAAGCGTCCCGCCGTGATCGTGATCCCCGACCGCGAGACGCCCGGCGCCAACGCGAGCGCCTGCGCGAACCCCATGAGAACGGCGTGACCGAGGCCGAGATCCGACATCGAACGGGTCTGGGCGGACCGATCGGCCGCCCACAGGAGCAGCGCACCGACGGCGAGGAGGATGAGGATCTGCCACGGCTCGCCGAGATGGTCTGCGATCACGTTCTCGCCGGCGAGCCCGATGATCCCTGCCGGGATCGTTGCGACCACGACGAACCACGCGATCCGTTCGTCCGCCGACTCGATGCGCCGCCGACCGACCGAGCCGACCCAGGCGCGCACGAGCCGGACGATGTCGCGCCAGAAGTACGCGCCCACGGCGACGAGCGTGCCGAGGTGCAGCGCGACGTCGAACGTCTGGTTGAACCGGTCGTGCTCCTTCAGATACGTCCAGTCCGCACTCCACGGGACGAGGATGAGATGGCCCGACGACGAGATCGGAAGGAGCTCCGTCAGTCCCTGGACGATGCCGAGGACGAGCGCCTGTGCGTTCGTCAGCGCGTTCGGGTCGT
>DASTWH010000203.1:0-9144 GCA_035758735.1 Gaiellaceae bacterium | reverse complement strand
CGGCATCGAGAACGCACTCCTCGACCTCAAGGCGAAGGCGCTCGGCATTCCCGTCTACGAGCTGTTCGGCGGGCCGACGCGCGAGGCGATCTCCATGTACTGGTCGCACTGCGGCACGACGCGTGCCCGTGCGTACGGCGTGACAGGGACGCCGAAGCTCGCGTCGTACGAGGCAGTGGCCGAGCTGGGCCGCGAGGTCGTCGACGCCGGCTACGCCGCGTTCAAGACGAACGTCGTCGTGCCCGGCGACGACCCGAAGGTGCTCATGCCCGGGTTCAACGAGGGCGGCGGCACCCTGCGCGCGGACGAGATCGCAGATGCGCTCGTGCGCCTGCTCACGGCCTTCGCCGAGGGGACGGGCAGGTCGGCGCGACCGATCGTCGACCTCAACTTCAACCTCGAGCCCGAGGGCTGCGTCCGCGTCGCGAAGGCGCTCGAGCCCTTCGACCTGCTGTGGCTCGAGGTCGACCTCTTCGACCCGGGAGCGCTCGCGCACGTACGGCACGTCGCGCCGATGCCCATCTGCTCCGGGGAGAACCTCTACGGCAGCCGCGACTTCCGCCCGCACCTCGAGGCCGGGGGCATGGACGTCGCCTCGGTGGACGTCATCTGGAACGGCTTCCACCAGGCGAAGAAGATCGCCGACCTCGCCGAGACGTTCGAGGTCAACTGCGCGCCGCACAACTACTACTCGCACCTTGCGACGTTCATCGCCGCTCAGTGGTGTGCGGCGATCCCGAACGCACGCATCCTCGAGTACGACGTCGACGACGTGCCGTGGCGCGACGAGCTCGTCACCGCGCTGCCGGAGATCTCTGCCGGTGAGCTGCGGATCCCGACCGGGCCGGGATGGGGCGTGGATCTGAACGAAGAGGTGCTCGCCGAGCACCCGTGGCCGGGCGCCTGACGTGCGGGGCCTCCTGAGGAGAGCGGCTTGGTCGGCTGCGGTGCGGACGGGGCTGCAGGTCTACGAGCCCAACCCGGAGAGTCTGCCGCGACTCGGCGAACTCACCGAGTACGTCGAGGACGCGCGTCCGATCGGAGACGACAGGGCGACGACGGGCACCGACGACCTTCCCGATCTCACGCTCGTTCCGGATGCGCTCGGGCGCGTCCTCGACGTCGAGCGGTTCCGCGGTGCCCGCGTGCTCGAGGTGGGGCCGAAGTACGGCGTCCACGCGCGCTGGATCGACCGCGAGCTTCGGCCGAGCGAGCTCGTCTTCTCGGACTTCGAGTCGGACTCGCACCTGCATGCGAAGTGGGTCGACTCGCTCACGACCCCGCACCGCTTCGTCTACGGCGACCTCCGGAACGCGACGGAGCTCACCGAGCTGGAGCCGTTCGACGTCGTGTTCTTCCTCGGTGTGCTCTACCACTCGATCCACCACCTGCCCCTGCTCGGGATGCTGAACCGCGTGACTCGACCCGGCGGGTCGATGCTCTTCGAGACGACGGTCGACCCGCGCCCCGACGCACTCGTACGCCTCCGCTGGCCGGAGAACGGGAAGGCGAAGGGGGTGCCGACGATCCAGGCGGTCCGGCTCGAGCTCGCCTGGACCGGATGGCGAAAGGTCACGCGCTTCACCGAGTACCGTTCGGGCTCGAGCGAGGCGCTCTTCCTCTGCGAGAAGACCGACGAGCTGCGCGGCGACGCCGACCTCTCGGACGTCGTGACTCCGCACCGCCCTGGGTAGCGTCGGGGGATGCCCGACCTCACCATCGTTCCCAAGACCGAGCTCGACCGCATTCGCGCCGCGGACGTCGGCGAAGACGACCGACTTGGGCTGCTTGCTGATGCGTGCCGGCTGAACGCGCTCGTTTCGGTCAAGCGCGCGGGCTCCGGGCACCTCGGCTCGACGTTCAGCGCGATGGATGTCGTGGCGTTCCTCCTGTTCGAGGAGCTGAACACGGCGGACGTCGGCTGGGACTCGCCCGATCGCGACGTGTACTTCTCGTCGAAGGGGCACGACGTGCCGGGCCTGTACGCGGCGCTCTACGCGCTCGGCGTGGTCCCCCGCGAGCGTCTGGCGAGGCTCCGCCGGCTCGGTGGCCTCGACGGCCATCCCGACGTGGGCGTGCCGGGGATCGAGGCGAACTCGGGCTCGCTCGGGATGGGGGTCTCGAAGGGCCGCGGAATCGCCTGGGCGAAGCGCCATCTGGGTCGAGGAGGGCGAGTCGTGGTCATGCTCGGCGACGGCGAGCTGCAGGAGGGGCAGAACTACGAGGGGCTGCAGGCGACCGCTCACGAACGCCTGGCGGGCCTCACGGTCGTGGTCGATCGGAACGAGCTGCAGTCGGACAAGCCGACCGAGGAGATCGTCGCGGTCGGCGAGCTCGAGGACCGGTTTCGCACCTTCGGGTGGCACGCGGTGTCGTGCGACGGGCACTCCTTCGACGAGCTGCGTGCGACGTTCGCGAAGCTGCGCGAGGTCGTCGACCGGCCTCAGGCCGTCGTCGCCCGGACGATCAAGGGCAAGGGCGTCTCGTTCATGGAACATCCCACCGCGCTCCGCGAGGGTGGCGGGACGTACCGCTGGCACGCCGGTGCACCCGACGACGAGAGCTTCGAGCGCGCGTTCGCCGAGATCTCCGAGGGCCTCGACGAGCGGCTCCGGGCCGCAGGGCTCGCGCCGCTCTCCCTCGAGCCGCTCGATGCCGGAGCGCAGCCCGCTCCCGAATCGCTCGTGGGCGAGCCCGAGTCGGGCGCGGGGACACGGACGGCACGCGTGACGGACGAGTACGTCGTCGACGCGTACGGTGACGAGCTCGTCCGCCTGGGAGCCGAGCGCGACGACCTCGTCGTCCTCGACGCCGACCTCGCCTCGGATTGCCGCGTCCGCGCGTTCGAGCTCGCGTTCCCGGACCGCTTCGTCGAGTGCGGGATCGCCGAGCAGGACATGGTCTCGACTGCGGCCGGCCTCGCCCGGCACGGGCTGCTGCCGGTCGTCAACTCGTTCGCCTCGTTCCTCGCCGCGCGCGCGAACGAGCAGATCTACAACCAGGCGAGCGAGCGGACGCGGGTGCTCTACGCCCTCCACTACGCGGGGCTCATCCCCGCAGGGCCCGGCAAGTCGCACCAGTCGGTACGCGACATCTCACTGCTCGCCGCGCTTCCGGAGCTCGCGATCGTGCAGCCCGGGAGCGGCGAGGAGGCGCGTGACCTCCTGCGCTGGGCGGTCGAGCGAGCAGAGGAGAGCGTCGCGATCCGTCTCGCGATCGGCCCCTCGCCGCGGCGGATCGAGCTCGGCGGAGAGCTGGAGGTCGGTCGCGGCCGTGAGCTGCGCGAAGGCTCCGACGGCGTGCTCCTCGCATACGGCCCCGTCCTCCTGCACGAGGCGCTCCTCGCCTCCGAGCTCCTCGCGGAACGGGGGATGAGTCTCGCGGTCGTCGACATGCCGTGGCTGAACCGCTTCGACTCGGCCTGGCTGGAGGAGCTGCGCCGATTCGAGTACGTCGTCGTCCTGGAGGACCACTCTCCAGTCGGCGGCCTCGGGGACGCGCTGCGCCGAGAGCTCGGACGGGAGCTCGCGGTGCTCGGCGTCGAGGGCTGGCCCGCGTGCGGCACGCCGGCCGAGGCGCTTCGGGCGCACGGTCTCGACGGCGACTCGTTGGCCATCCGGATCTCGAGCCTCCTCGGAGGCTGATGGCCTGGCTCCGGCGCCAGCTCGTCCGGCTCGCGGCCTTTGCGGAGACCCGGGGTGGCACCATCGCCGTCTTTCTGGCCGCGCTCGGCGTGTGGTGGGTCCAGGCGATCGCGATGCCCCTGTCCAGCGGGCGGGACTTCGGGACCTACGTGGGCGCGTTCATCGAGCTCTTCCAGTCCGATCCCATCGATCTCGGCTACGTCCTCGGGCGCACGCCGATCGCGCCGCTCGTCACGGGCGGTCTGCTCGCGCCGTTCGACGGCGCGCTCGCAGAGCCGCTGATGTCGCTGCTCTACGCGGGGTCGATCCTCGCCTGGTTCCTCGCAGCGCGGAGGTTCGGGGGTGCGGCTGCGCTTCTCGCCGTCGTCGTGCTGCTCGCGTATCCGAGCTACGGGATCCTCTTCCACGAGATCGCTTCGGACTCGGTGTTCGCCATGGCATTCGCGGGCTGGTCGCTGCTCGCCGTACGCGTGGTCGACCGGCCGAGCACTGCGGGATTCGCCCTGCTCGGCGCCGGCGTGGCCGCGCTCACGCTCGTCAGGCCGCTGAACCAGATCCTCGTCGTGCTGGTGGTGCTCGCGTTCGTTCTCGGCGCGACGTGGCGCTCCCGGCTCGTCTGGGCGGCTGCCTACGTCGTGCCGCTCGTCGCCATCCTCGGGTTGTGGGCCGTGCACAACGGCGTCCGCTTCGGCGACTACACGGTCTCGCGGGCGGGGAACACCAACTGGCCGATCTACCGCGTCTACCTCTTCGACAAGCTCGTGCGCCCGGACAACGGGCCCTCCTCGGAGGCGATGGCACAGGCCGTGCGCGAGGACCTGCTCCCCAACGAGCCGTACCGCTCCTACGGCATCACGCTCGACCGCTTCTTCGAGGATCCGTCCGCGCGCTTCCTGGAGGACATGGGCGCGCTCGCGAACCGGCGCTGGGGCTGGCACTCGGACCAGGAGATCCTCCGCGACATCGCGTTCGAGGCGATCCGCACCCATCCGGGCGCGTACGCACGCAACGTCACGAGCACGGTGGGCGAGCTCCTGACGAAGTCCGTGTTCCGTTCGCTCGACTCGGGCTCCGGGTCGACGGACGGCGGCGGTAGCGGCGGCGGAGGAGGGGGCGGGGAGACCATCGTCGTGAACGGCAAGGTGCTCCCGAAGCCGTCGGAGGGAGAGGCGATCCCGGGCGCGCGCGAAGGAGGACCGACGACGCCCGACAACAGCATCCGCACCGTGTGGACGTCGCCGTACGAGCATCACCTCGTCTTCGATCGACCCGAGGACAGGGTGCGCTACGACCAGCTCCATGCGGACATCGACGAGATCGCTCGCGGGCTGCCGGACCGCAGCGGCAACCACGGCCTCGCCCTCACGCTCAACCGCGCGTCGCGCTGGTATCCGCCGCCAGTTCTCTGGCTGCTCGTCGGCGCGGTCGCGCTCGTATGGCGCAGACCGACGAGAGCTCTCGCGCTGAGCACCCCCTCGCTGGCGGCGCTCGTCGTCGTCGTGATGGTCGCGCTCGGGGCGCCGGCGATCACCCACTTCTCCGTCCCGGTGCTCCCGGCCTTCGCGCTGCTCATGGGGGGAGCGCTGTTCGGGCCGCGGCGCGCGCCGGGCCACGGAGGCTGACCCCGATCTATCGTGCACCACCGTGCCGGCGACGCCGTTCGTACTCCTGACCAAGTCGCGCAGCGGTTCGAAGTGGCTGACCGAGCTGCTCGACAGCCATGACGACGTCGCTGTCTTTCCCGAGGTGTTCGGAGGCGCCCAGGTTCGCAAGGACTACGGCTCGGACGGCGTTCCCACGTTCGACGAGTACGTCGCGCGCGGCCGGGTGACGCGCTCGCTTCCTTCCGAGATCACACGGACGGCGTATCTCAGACTCCTCCACCGTTCAGGGGCTGGGGCGCATGCAGTGGGCGTGAAGCTCGTGTATGCGCACGCCACTCGTGGCGTTCTCGCATATCTCGCAGCGCGTCGCGTGCGCGTCATCCACCTCATCCGGACGAACGTCTTCGATTCCGTGGTGTCGTACGAGGCTGCGATCGCACGTGCGTTCGTCGGCGACAGGCAGGGCGAGCCGCTCGAGCGCGTCAGCCTGCGCCTCGACGTGCAAGCGCTTCGCCAACGGCTGGAAGATCACGAGTACGCGATCGCCCGTGCCCGAGCGGCGATCCAGCACTGGCGGCTGCCCTGGATCGACGCCTACTACGAGGAGCTCGTCGGGCGGCGCGACGAGACGCTGGCAGGCCTGCTTCGCTTCCTGGGGGTCGCACCCGTCACACACGGTCTGCGGTCGACCTTCGTCTCCATCGACGATCAACCCAACGTCGCGATCGAGAATCTCGCCGAGGTTCGGAGCGAGCTCGCCGGCACCCGCTTCGAGTGGATGCTCGAGCCGGACGACAGCCGGGTCTCCCGAGCCACCTCGTGAACGACGTCTGGCTGTTTCTCCCGGACGGACTCACGATCCGGATGTTCTTCGAGGCCGGGATCGTCGAGGGCCTCGACGAGCGGCTCGGCGACCCCCTCGTCGTGGTTCTCCCGAACCGCGAGGAGGGTGCGCACTGGGCGCCTCGCGTCCGCGGCCGGGTGCTGTACCGCACCGACCTCACGCCCGTCGACGTGGGCACGGGAGAACGGGTCGTCAGGCGGGTCGATCGGGCTCTCGATCGGGAGCTCGGGTACTACCCGCTCGCCATGCGCTTGAACCGCCGCCACGGCTTTCACGGTGAGCGCATGGCGCCTGGCCACCCGAACTGGATGCTCGACCCGCAGCGGGACAGCCACCTCCCGCCCTGGAAGTCGGTAGAGCGCACGATGGAGCGGTGGCACTTCTGGCAGCGACGCTACGTCCCGCACGAGCTCTACCGGCGCATGCAGGCCGAGTGCGGTGCGCTCGTGCTCTCGAACGTGCAGCCGCACGCTGCCGTCCCCTTCCTGGTCGCCGCGCGTCGGCTCGGCATCCCGACGGTCGCGCACGTGGCGAGCTGGGATCACACCGTCGGCAAGGGGGTCATCGCGCCGTTCTGCGATGTCTACGTCGTCCAGAACGAGGCGATGCGCGAGGATCTCGTCCGCTTTCACGCCATTGCTTCCGAGCGCGTCGTCGTGACGGGCTGGCCGCAGACGGACCTCTACGCGCGGCGACGCCCGCGTGACGGCTACGAGCGCCTCGTGCGCTCGCTCGGGCTCGACCCGGCGCGGCCGCTCGTCATGGTCATGGGGAACACGCCGTCCAATACGCCGTTCGAGGACCGCTTCGTCGAGCGCATGGTCGAGTGGTGGAAGGCTTCGGGCGGCGACCCGCCGTCGCTCCTCTTCCGCCCACACCCTCGCGATCGGCAGTGGCGTGAGCGCTTCCGCGCCGCTCTCGACACGGACGGCGTCAGCGTGCAGGAGGCGAGCTTCACCGACTTCGAGGAGCTCGCGACGCTCCTGCAGCACTGCGATTGCGTCGTCGCCAACGCGGGCACGATCCTGCTCGACGCGCTCGTGAACGATCGGCCGTCGGTCTGCGTCCTCTACGACGAGGGCGCACCCCCCGGAGAGAGCTACGCGATGAAGAACGTCATCGGCGAGCACTACCGTGAGCTGGCGGCGTCGAGCGCGTTCTATCGCGCCGAGTCGTTCGAGGAGGTCGTGGACGGGATCGGGCGAGCGCTCGCGCATCCGCACGAGCTCGCCGACGAGCGCCGGCGGGTCGCGCTGCGTGTCGTCGGACACGTCGACGGGCACGCGGGCGAGCGCGTGGTAGACGCGATCGTCAAGATCGTCGGGTCGTAGCGCTGCCCGTCCCAGAAGGGACGCTGACGAGTCGAGCTGTCCGGCATAGTCTGGTTCCGTGCGAGCACGGCCCTACCGCGTGTGGGCACGTACGATCCTCTCGCCGCGAGAGCGCTTGTTGCCTGGAGTCGGTGCGCGGCTCTCCCACCATCCACGGCTCGCGTCTCCGGTTCTGAGTCTTCTGTCGCTCCCGCCCAGGGGAGCGGTGCGAGCGTGGCTGTACCGGAATGTCTCCCGTCCCTTGTCGCGAAGGCTCTACGCAACGCTCGACGTGCCGGTGGAGGGCGGCTTCCGAATGCTCGTCGACACGCGCGACATCCTCGGGTCGTCGCTGGCCACGCGCCGCCTGTGGGAGCCGCATGTCACCCCCCTCTTTCGGGCGTTGCTGTCGGAAGGTGATGTCTTTGCCGACGTCGGTGCCCACATCGGTTACTACACGCTCATCGCCTCGAGGATCGTCGGCCCCACGGGGCGCGTGTACGCACTCGAGCCCTACTTGGCGAATCGCCAGCTGCTCGAGCTGAACGTCGAGAGCAACGAGGCCACGAATGTTCGGATCCTCGCGGTCGCCGCGGGTGCCGCACGTGCCGACGGCGTCCTGTCCATGCCGCACTCCGGCGATGCAGCGAGGATGTCTCTGACGGCAGACGGGCGGGCCGTGGAGCAGCAGGTATCGATTGTCCCGTTGGCAGACATCGTCGACAGCGATGACGTGCCGCGACTTGGCCTGATCAAGATCGACGTCGAGGGCTACGAGGATCGTGTCTTGCAGGGCCTCGAAGGCCTCCTGAGCGGAGGCGTCGTCCGACCGACGATTCTTCTCGAGATGCACGCCCACCTGAATCCCGGTATCCGCCAGCAAATCGCCGACTTCTGCCGTCGAAACGGCCTCGTGCCACATCTCATCGGCGACGACGAAGGCTTCAATCGTCGCTTCTCGCTCCCGCAACAGGAGGCGACGCGCCGTATCACGCTTGACTGGCTCGTTTCGGCGACCCCGGATCACGTCGAGCTTCTGATCACGCCCGACGACGTCGCGCGGTAGCCGGGGACGGCCATCGAAATGGGCCCGATGTTCATGCGAGCATCAAGCCAGTGATGCGCACACGCATAAATCGCCAGGTCGCCCGTGCAATCACGACGGCGCTCGACCGGCTCCCTGCCCTCGAGTTGTTCGTCAACTCCAGGGCGGACACCCGACGGCTCCACACGAAGCTCGTCCAGGCACGGCGGCAGGGCATACGGATCCAGACTGTCTTCGACATCGGTGCGCATCGAGGGGAGTGGACGCGCAGGACCCGCGCGACACTGACGGACGCGGAGTTCATTCTCTTCGAGGCCAACGAGGTCCATGCGCCCTCGCTCGAGGGGGAGCGGTTCTACATCGGAGTTCTGTCGTCCGAGCAGAAGCTCGTTCAGTTCTATGGCAAGGGCGAAGTCGGAGACTCGTACTTTCGAGAGACCACCGGTCTCTACGACGGCGTAACCGCCCGCGCGGTTCAGGCGACCACGCTGGATCAGCTGATCCAAGAGCACGGTCTCCCGCGGCCCGACCTCATCAAGGCGGATGTGCAGGGAGCCGAGCTCGACGTCTTACGTGGCGGCGGAAGTGCGCTCGAGCACGCGCGCCTCGTCCTCTTGGAGTGCCCGATCGTCGAGTACAACGAGGGCGCCCCGACCATTCACGAGTACTTCCGATTCATGGACGAACACGGGTTCAC
>DASTWH010000170.1:0-2605 GCA_035758735.1 Gaiellaceae bacterium | reverse complement strand
CGTCGAAGGGCGGGATCCGCTATCACCCGGACGTCACGATCGACGAGGTCAAGTCCCTCTCGATGTGGATGACGTGGAAGTGCGCGCTCATGGGCCTGCCGTTCGGCGGGGCGAAGGGCGGGGTCGTCTGCAACCCGAAGACCCTCTCGCCCGGCGAGCTCGAGCGGCTGACACGCCGCTACACGAGCGAGATCATCAACGACATCGGGCCAGAGCGGGACATTCCGGCGCCGGATGTCGGCACCGACGGCCGCGTCATGGCGTGGATCTTCGACACGTACTCGATGAACAAGGGTCACTCCGTCCTCGGCGTCGTCACCGGCAAGCCCCTCTCGGTCGGCGGCTCGCTGGGCCGCGAAGAGGCGACCGCGCGAGGCGCTCTCTACTGCATCCAGGCGCTGTCGACGAAGCAGGCACGCCGTCTCAGCGAGTACTCGGTCGCGATCCAGGGCTTCGGGAACGTCGGGTCGAATCTCGCACGTCTGCTCCACGCCGAGGGCGCGACGGTCGTCGCGGTGTCCGACTCCCAGGGTGGCGTCTACAACGCTGCGGGGCTCGATGTGGCGAGCGCACTCGCACACAAGCAGGAGCACGGCACGCTGGCCGGGCTCGCGAACGTCGACCACGTGACGAACGAGGAGCTCGTCGAGCTTCCGTGCGACATCTTCGCTCCCTGTGCGCTCGAGCAGGTCGTGACCGACGTCAACGCGGACCGCGTGAAGGCGAGCGTCATCTGCGAGGGAGCGAACGGCCCCGTGACGCCGGGAGGCGACGCGATCCTCGAGGACAGGGGGGTGCTCGTGCTCCCCGACGTCCTCGCGAACGCGGGCGGCGTCGTCGTCTCGTACTTCGAGTGGGTCCAGGGCCTCCAGGAGTACTTCTGGCGCGAGGACGAGGTGAACGCGAAGCTCCACGACATCGTGGCGCGGGCGTTCGAGGAGGCGTGGCAGACGCGTGACAGCTACGGGACCAGCCTGCGGATGGCGTCGTACGGCCTCGCCGTGCAGCGCGTCGCCGAGGCGACGACGACCCGGGGTCTGTATCCGTAGCGAGACGCGTCACCGTCTATCACGCTCCTGACTGCAGCCTCTGTGTGCGCGCGCTCGAGGTCGTGACCGCGGCGCACTCGGAGCTCGGCTTCGAGCTCGACGTCGTCGACATCGCCGGAGACGCCGAGCTCGAGGCGCGGTACCGGGCGCTCCTGCCCGTGGTGGAGATCGACGGCGAGCAGGCGTTCACGTACTTCGTCGACCCGGACGCGCTCCGCGAGCGGCTCCGCGCACCGTAGGGCGGTTCTCCCAGCGAGGCCGGGACGGCCGTAGGCAGAATCGTGACGCTTTGTCACAAACACTCGACAGGGGGACCAGCACGTGACGGAACGCCTCACCGTGGGAGTAGCAGCGCGCCTGAGCCGGTACCTCCAGGTGCTCACGCAGGCGAGGAAGATGGGCAAGGAGCGAATCTCGTCGCAGGAGATCTCGGAGTACACGAACATCAACGCGACGCAGATTCGGCGTGACCTCTCCGCGTTCGGTCGGTTCGGCAAGCGCGGCGTCGGCTATCGCACCGATGCGCTGCTCGAGGAGATCCGGCAGATCCTGCGCACTCAGGGCCAGCACAACATCGCGCTCGTCGGGGCCGGACGGCTCGGAAGCGCGATCGCGAGCTCGCCGATCTTCGCCGAGCACGGCATCACGGTGGCGGCGGTGCTCGACAACGACCCGGAGAAGATCGGGGCGCGGGTCGGCGACCTCACGATCAGCTCGATCGACGACATCGGCGAGATCGCGCGCGAGCGCAACATCATCGTGGGCGTGATCGCCGTGCCGGCCGACTCGGCACAGAACGCCGCGGACGCCCTCATCGGCGCCGGCGCGAAGATCATCTTCAACTACTCGGAAGCGCTCCTCGACGTCCCGGCCGACGTGAACGTCCATACGTCGAACCCGGCCGTCGACCTGCTCTACGCCTTGTATTTCCACCTCGCCTGAGCACGTCGATCAGGATTCGCACATGCGGATCCTGATCTGGCACGGGTATCTGCTCGGCGGGACGGGATCGAACGTCTACACGAGGCAGCTCGCTCGCGAGTGGTCCCGCGCCGGGCACGACGTCACAGTCCTCTGCCAGGAGCCGCATCCCGAGCTGCACGACGTGGGCGGTGCGCACGTCGTCCGGCCCGATGCCGGAGAACTGCTTCCGGTCTTCGTCCTCGACCAGTACGCGGGCCACCGCGTCGAGCTTCTGCAGAACTGCTCGCGAGACGAGCTCGACGTCTGGGTCGAGGCGAACGCGGCCGCCGTGCGGGCGTCGTTGCCGGCCGACTTCCTCCTCTGCAACCACGTGCTGCTCGGCGGCGCGGTCGGCCGCGCGTCGGGCGCTCCCTACGCGGTCAAGGCACACGGCTCGGAGCTCGAGTACTCGATGCGCGGACGCCCGGAGCTCGAGTCCTGGGGGAGGGACGTGCTCGCAGCCGCGACGACGACCTTCGTGGGCTCCAGGCACATCCGCGAGGTCGTCGAGGAGGTCTGCGGCCACGTCGACCGCGTGCACGAGGTGCCCCCCGGCGTCGACGTCGACGAGTGGCGGCTGCAGCCGCGCGACG
>DASTWH010000388.1:0-4867 GCA_035758735.1 Gaiellaceae bacterium | reverse complement strand
GCGAGCGCCTCGAGCGGATGCTCGGACAGACGGCGCGCGCGATCTGGATCCTTACCTTCCACGCCGCCTGCGGTCGGATGCTCCGGCGCGAGGCCGAGCGCCTCGGCTACCGCTCGACGTTCACGATCTACGACGACCAGGACCAGGTGCGCCTGACGAAGGCGTGCCTCGAGGAGCTCGGCAAGGACCCGAAGCGCTTCTCCCCGCGCGGTATCCACTCCCAGATCTCGCGGATGAAGAACGAGCTCGTCACGCCCGGCGAGTACGCGGGGCGGGTCGCCTCGTTCTGGGACCAGACGGTGGCCGAGGTGTACGAGCTCTACCAGCGGCGCCTGCACGCCTCGAACGCGGTCGACTTCGACGACCTGCTGATGCTCACGGTCCAGGTGCTCGAGCGCTTCCCCGAGGCGATCGAGCGCTGGCGCACGTCATTCCGCTACGTCCTCGTCGACGAGTACCAGGACACGAACCACGCGCAGTACCGGCTCCTCCAGCTCCTCGGGGGCGAGCACGGGAACGTCTGCGCGGTCGGCGACCCCGACCAGTCGATCTACGCGTTCCGGGGCGCCGACATCCGCAACATCATGGAGTTCGAGCGCGACTTCCCCGGCACGCGGGTCATCGCGCTCGAGCAGAACTACCGCTCGACGAACAACGTCCTGAGGGCGGCGAACTCGCTCATCGAGCAGAACACGGAGCGCAAGCCGAAGCGGCTCTTCTCCGAGCTCGGCGAGGGCGAGCCCGTGCGTGCGATCGAGGTCGAGGACGAGCACGCGGAGGCGCGGTTCGTGGCGGCGGAGATCGCCTCCTCCATCGAAGGGGGGTACTCGGCCAGCGAGATCGCGGTCTTCTACCGGATGAATGCTCAGTCGCGGGTGCTCGAGGACGTGCTCGTCCGCCAGGACGTCCCCTACCAGGTCATCGGCGGCCCGCGCTTCTACGAGCGCGCCGAGATCCGCGACGCGACCGCGTACCTCAGCGTCCTCGTGAACCCGCAGGACGCGACCTCGCTCCTACGGATCGCGAACCGTCCGCGGCGGGGAATCGGCGACACGTCGATCCAGCGGCTCGTCACACATGCGGAGAACACGGGACGCACGCTCTTCCAGGCGATGGCCGATCCCGAGTCCGCGGGCGTTGCCGCAGCCTCGTGCCGCGCAGTCCGCGGCTTCCACGCGACGATGGAGTCGCTCATCGCGCTCTCGCAGGAGCTTCACGCCGACGAGCTGCTCGAGCGCGTGCTCGAGAAGACGGGCATCCTCGACGCCCTGGAGGCGGAGCGGACGATCGAGGCGCGCGGCCGCCTGGAGAACCTCCAGGAGCTCGTCGGCGTCGCGCGCGAGTACCGGCAGAGCGCGGAGGAGCCGTCGGTCGCAGGCTTCCTCCAGGACATCTCGCTCGTCTCCGACCAGGACACGATCCGCGACGAGCGGGGCCTCGTCACCCTCATGACCCTCCACAACGCGAAGGGGCTCGAGTTCCGAGCTGTGTTCATGATCGGGATGGAGGAGGGGATCTTCCCTCACGCCCGCTCGATCGAGGAGCAGGGCGTGGAGGAAGAACGACGCCTGTGCTACGTCGGGATGACGCGGGCGATGGAGCGGCTGACGCTGACTCACACGATGGCGCGCTCGCTGTTCGGGCGGCGCGAGTACAACCTGGCCTCGCGGTTCCTTGACGAGCTTCCCCGCGAGGTCGAGCGTGAGCGCCTGCGCCCCTCCTCGTGGAGCGGCTACGGCTCGCCCGCGTCGGCGGCGATCGAGCCTCGTCCGGGGATCGCGCTCTCGACCGGCGATGCTGTCCGCCACGGCTCGCTCGGCGAGGGCATCGTCACCGGGATCGAGCCGGGAGGAGTGGTGACCGTGCGGTTCGCCGGGGACGGGACCGAGCGGAGGCTGATGGTCGAGTACGCGCCCCTGGAGAAGATCCCGTGACCTTCAAGGTGCGGCCCTGCCGCGACCTCGACGAGTTCGGCCAGGCCGTCTTCGCCATCGGCCAGTACTTCGGCATGGAGCCGACCGAGGAGCGCATGGAGCGCTTCTCGAAGAACCTCCCGATCGAGCGCATGCACGCCGCGAGCGAGGACGGGGTCGTCGTCGGCGGCGCCGGCGCGTTCCCGTTCGAGCTCACCGTGCCGGGCGCGGTCGTCCCGACCGCCGGCGTCACGGTCGTCGGCACGTTCCCGACGCATCGCCGACGCGGTGTCCTCCGCTCGATGATGCGTGCGCAGCTCGACGACTTTCGCGCCCGCGGTGAGCCACTCGCGCTGCTCTGGGCCTCCGAGGACACGATCTACGGCCGGTTCGGATACGGGATGGCCTCGCAGTGCGCCGAGGTCACGATCCCTCGTCAGCACGCGGGATTCGCTCGCCCGTTCGAGCGCGAGGGGAGGGTGCGCCTCGTCGACTCGACCGAGGCGCTCGAGCTCTTCCCGCGCGTGTGGGACGCGGTCAGGCGCAGGACGCCCGGCATGCTCGGCCGCACACGCAACTGGTGGGAGCACCGCATCCTCTTCGAGGTGCCCGGCTCGGGCGAGGGCGCAGGACCGAAGCGCTTCGTCGTGCTCGAGCGCGACGGTCGGCCCGAGGGCTACGCGATCTACCGGCACAAACCGAAGTGGAGCGAGGGGATCTCGGACTCGGAGCTCCAGGTCGTCGAGGCGGTCGCGCTCGACGGGCAGCCGACGGCCGAGATCTGGCGCTACCTCCTCGACATCGACTGGGCCGCCCGCACGACGGCGTTCCTTCTCCCGGTCGATCACCCGCTCTGGTGGCTGCTCGCGACGCCGCGCAACATGCGGCAGCGCATCGGCGACGGGCTCTGGGTGCGGCTCGTCGACGTCGGAGCGGCGCTCTCCTCCCGTCGGTACGCGGCGGACGGCGCGGTCGTGCTGGACGTCCTCGACGAGTTCTGCCCGTGGAACACCGGCCTCTGGCGCGTATCGAGCCGCGGGGCGAAGCGGACGACCTCCGCGCCGCAGCTCCGCCTCGACGTCAGCACGCTCGCCTCGACCTTCCTCGGCGGCTTCACGTTCTCCGAGCTCGTCCGCGGCGGCCGCATCGAGGAGCTGCGTCGGGGTGCGGCCGCACGGGCGGACGCGATGTTCGCGTCGGAGCGCGCGCCCTGGTGTCCCGAGATCTTCTGACGCCCGAGATCGGGCAGACCGCGCGGCGCACGCGCCCCGTGACCGCCCGCGACATCGAGCTCTTCACCGAGATCACGGGTGACCGGAACCCGCTCCACTACGACGAGGCGGCAGCGACGGCGAGCCGCTTCGGCGGAGTCATCGTCCAGGGTGGCGTCACGAGCGGCCTTCTGAACGCCGTCGTCGCCGAGGACCTGCCCGGGCCGGGCAGTGTGTTCCTCGAGGTGAACTGGCGCTTCCTCGCTCCCGTTCGTCCGGGTGACGAGATCACCGCCGAGGTCGAGGTGCTCGAGGCACGCGAGGACAAGCCGATCACGAAGCTCCGCACCACGATCACGAACGGCGACGGCGTGACCGTCCTCGACGGTCACGCCGTTGTGTGGACCGAGCGTCTCTAGCTAGTTACGAGGGCCGCGTGCCCAGCGTCACCTGGACCGTGTGCGACTCGCCGTTGCGCGTGTAGGTGACGCTCGCCCTGTCGCCGGGGCTCTTCGAGGAGACGGCGGCCGACAAGGCGTCCGCGCTGTCGATCGTGTCTCCGTCGAAGGCGGTGACGACATCGCCGGCCTCGAGCCCGGCCTTCGCCGCGGGTGACCCATTCGTGACGGATCCGATCTCGGCGCCACCCGAGTCGGTCGTCGCCTGGAGCGAGACGCCGAGGTAGGCGTGCTCCACCTGGTCACCTGCGATCAGCTGGTCGACGACCGTCCGGACCGTGTTCGACGGGATGGCGAACCCGACGCCGGTGTTCCCGCCCGACTCGCTCTCGATCTGGCTGTTGACGCCGATGACCTGGCCGCGGAGGTTGAAGAGCGGGCCGCCCGAGTTGCCGTGGTTGATCGCCGCATCGGTCTGGATCGTGCCCGGGATCGAATACCCGTTCGTCGACTCGATCGTGCGCCCGAGCGCGCTGACGATCCCGCTCGTGACGGTTTCCTCGAGACCGTACGGGCTTCCGATCGCGACGACACCGTCACCGACCGCGACGTCGTCGGAGTCGCCGAGGCCGAGTGCGTGCAGCTTGTCGCTCGGCGCGTCGACCTTCACGACCGCCAGGTCCGTCGATGGATCCGACCCGACGACGGTGGCGTCGTACGTGGAGCCGTCCGCGAAGGTCACCGTGAGTGACGTCGCGCCCTGGACGACGTGGTAATTCGTGACGACGTGGCCGGCGCTGTCGTAGACGAAGCCGGATCCCTGCGCTTGCTGACCGCCGCCCTGCTGGTCGCCGAACGGGAAGGGCGAGTCTCCCTGGGCGGCGCTCGAGGTCGCGGTGATCTCGACGACCCCGGCGTTCACCTTCTGGTAGATCGCGCCGACGCCGAGGCGGGACGACGCCGTGGGTACGGCGGTCGACGTACTGTCGACGGCCGGGGCGGGGCCTCCGCCGTCGGCGACGGCGGCGTAGCCCGCGACGCCGATGGCGACGCCGGCTGTGAGGGCTCCCGCTGCGACGAGGGCGGCTGTGCGACTGCGGAGCATTCCGATTCCTTTCGTGGCCGTGTACGTGGTCTCGCCTCGATGTGAGCACCGGTCGCTGAGAGTTCGGTAAGAGGCTGCTGAGAGGCAACTGAGAACGACCTCTTTCTTCGCGAAGGCTTAACCGCGACCGGCTCCGCGGGCGCGATTCGGCTACAGTCGTTGCCCGGGGCGGTTAGCTCAGTTGGGAGAGCACCAGCTCGACAAGCTGGGGGTCACTGGTTCGAGCCCAGTACCGCCCAC
>DASTWH010000376.1:0-17457 GCA_035758735.1 Gaiellaceae bacterium | reverse complement strand
CCCTCCCCCACGGGCTGGTCAGCCCGTGACGTACGAGTCCGGCACCCTCGAGCCCGCGGCAGTCCGCGGCATGTTCGATCGCATCGCGCCCGTCTACGACGTGATGAACCGGGTCATGACCGCCGGGCTCGACCAGCGCTGGCGGAAGCTCGCCGTGAGCGAGGTCGTGTGGCCGGGCGACCGCGTGCTCGATGCCTGTTGCGGTACAGGCGACCTCGCCGTGGAGGCCGAGCGGCGCGGCGGGCGGGTCGTCGGGCTCGACTTCTCGGAGCCGATGCTCGAGCGCGCACGCACGAAGTCCGGCGCGATCGAGTGGATCCAGGGCGACGCGCTTGCACTCCCGTTCCCCGACGCCGACTTCGACGCCGCCACGGTCGGCTTCGGTGTACGCAACCTCGCCGATCTCGAAGGCGGCCTGAAGGAGCTCGCCAGAGTGCTGCGGCCCGGCGGCAAGCTCGCCGTGCTCGAGATCACGCGACCGCGCGGGATCCTCAGGCCGTTCTTCCGGCTCTGGTTCGACGTCGTGGTTCCGCTGCTCGGTCGTGTACTCCCGGGCGGCCAGGCGTACACGTACCTTCCTGCGAGCGTTCGTCGCTTCCCCGGGCCCGACGATCTCTCGGCTCTCCTCGAGAGCGCCGGCTTCGAGGTCGTGCGCTACCGGCTTCTCGGCGGCGGCATCGTCGCGCTCCACGTCGGTGAGAAGCGATGACCGCCATCGAGGTCGTCCGCGCCGCACCGGGACTCGACGAGTACCTCGCCGAGGTCGAGCATGAGCTCGAGCGCTCCGTCGCGCGCTACCCGGGACTCGTTGCGGAGGTCGGGGCGAGCGCGCTCGCGGCCGGTGGAAAGCGACTCCGTCCGGCGCTGGCCTTTCTCTCCTCGTCGCCGGACGACGCGGCCCCGCTCGCCGCCGGCGTCGCCGTCGAGCTCGTGCACATGGCCACACTCGTCCACGACGATCTCATCGACGGCGCCGCGGTTCGACGCGGGCGCGCGGCGGCGTGGACGAAGCACGGGGCGGAGGCAGCCAAGGCCGCAGGCGACCACCTCTTCGCCCGTGCGTTCTCCGTCCTCGCGGCGACCGGCGACGGCCGCGCCGTCGCGGTTCTGGCCGGCGCGGCGCTCGCGCTCGCTCGCGGTGAGGCGATGCAGCGTCGGCAGCGCCACGACCCCGACACACCGGTCGACGACTACCTCGAGCGGTGCGCGCTGAAGACGGGGCAGCTCTTTCAGGCGTCGTGCGTGCTCGGCGGCGGGAACGGCGAGTACGGTCGCCTGCTCGGGATCGCGTTCCAGATCGCCGACGACGTCCTCGACTGCACCGGCGAGACGATCGAGACGGGAAAGGTCCCCGGGACCGATCTGCGTGACGGCACGCCGACCCTGCCTCTCCTGCTCGCGGCTCAGAAGGATCCCGTCGTCCGCGAGGCGCTCGCCGGCGGTCCGCGCGAAGGCGTGCTCGTCCGGGTCGCGGCGAGCGGTGCGCTCGACCGGTCCCGCGAGTTGGCGCTGCACTACGCTTCGGAAGCCAGGTCCTGCCTCGACGGTGCACCGCGCCGGGAAGAGCTCGAGGCGCTCACGCGGGCCGTTGTTGAGAGGAGAAGCTGATCGCCGTTCTGGAGCTCGAGACGCTGGAGCCGCTCCGCGAGAAGATCGAGGCCGGAGAGCGCCTCGACTTCGACGACGGGGTCGCGATCCTCGAGTCGGACGACCTCCTCGAGCTCGGCGCGCTCGCCGATCTCGCGCGACGTGTTCGCGGGGGGACCGACGAGGTCTACTTCGTCCAGAACCTCTACGTCAGCCAGACGAACGTCTGCCGCGTGAAGTGCAAGTTCTGCGCGTTCGCGGCGACGAGGAAGCAGGAGCACGCGTACACGTTCACGACGGAGGAGCTCGTCGCCGACGTCCTCGCGCAGCGCGAGATCACGGGCTTCACCGAGCTGCACATGGTGAACGGGGAGAGCCCGCACGTCGACTTCGACTTCTACCGCGACACGATCGCGGCTCTGCACGCGGCGCTCCCCGACGTGCACCTCAAGTGCTACACGGCGTCGGAGATCCATCACATGACGACGCTTTCCGGGCTCACGCACGAGGAGGTGCTGCGCGAGCTGCAGGCGGTGGGTCTCGGTTCCCTTCCGGGCGGTGGCGCGGAGGTCTTCGCCGAACGCGTGCGTCGACTCGTCGCGCCGGGCAAGGAGTCGGCCGAGATCTGGTTCCACGTGCACGACACGGCCCACCGGCTGGGGATGCCGACGCACTGCACGATGCTCTACGGCCACGTCGAGACCTACGAGGAGCGCGTCGACCACATCCTGCGGCTTCGCGACCAGCAGGACCGCACCGGCGGGTTCCTCGCGTTCATCCCGCTCGCGTTCCATCCCGAGAACACGGTGTTCGAGCGACGCGGCTGGCGCCACACGACGGGTGCCGACGATCTGAAGATGCTCGCCTTCTCGCGCCTGATGCTCGACAACGTCGAGAACATCAAGGCGTACTGGATCATGATGGGGATGCCGCTGGCCGCCGTCGCGCTCCACTTCGGCGCGAACGACGTCCAGGGGACTGTGGTCCGCGAGCAGATCTTCCACGCTGCCGGCGCACGCACCGAGACCGAGCAGAAGATCGACGAGCTCGTCCGCTTCGTGCGCGACGCGGGACGCATCCCCGTCCAGCGCGACACGCTGTACACCGAGCTTCGGCGGTGGTGAATGAGCCGTGAGGGCGCACCGAGCAAGCAGTCCACGAAGTCGCAGCCTGCAGCGGGCACGCCGATCTGGGTCTGGGTCGTCTACGGGTTCGGGATCCTGGCCGGGGCGGTCATCGCGTTCTCCGTCCTCTTCACCCTCGGGGCGCGCGTGCTCTCGGACGACGTCCCGGTCGGATATGACTTCTCGTGGCCGGCGACCATCCTCTGGGGCGGGCTCGCGCTCGCGGCGATCGTGACCTACGTCGTGCGGAGGAGGCAGCGCCGATGAGGCTGGGACGAATCAGCTACGCCAACATGGCGCCCGTCTTCTACAAGGTCGAGGCGGACGTCGAAGAGGTCACGGGCGTCCCGACGGAGCTCAACCGGATGCTGCTCGACGGGCAGCTCGACATCGCCCCCATCTCGTCGATCGAGTACGCGCGCCATGCAGATCAGCTGCGGATCCTGCCGCGCCTGTGCGTGTCGTCGGAAGGCGCCGTCGATTCGATCCAACTCGTCACGAGGATGCAGTTCAATCAGGTCCGCTCCGTCGCGGTGACGCCGGAGAGCGCGACCTCGGTCGTGCTCACGAGGATCCTCCTGCCGAAAGCAGAGATCCTCCCGCTCGGGATGGAGGCGGACGCGAAGCTCCTCATCGGCGACGCCGCGTTGCACAGCGCCTACGAGGACCCGACCCCGCACTTCGACCTCGGCCGGCTGTGGCTCGAGAAGACCGGGCTGCCGATGGTCTTCGCCGTCTGGGCCGCGCCCGAGCCGGTGGCCGAGGGCCTCGTCGAGCTCGAGCACGCACTCGTGGCATCGGTTCGCCTCGCCCGGTCGGAGCCGGAGCTCCTCGCGCGCAAGGCGAGTGAGCTGTACGGCTATCCGGCCGGCTTCCTCGCCCGCTACTTCGAGAAGCTTCGGTACAGCTTCGGGCCCCGCGAGCGGGCCGGGCTGTACACGTTCCTCGAGATGGCCCGCGACGCGGGGGAGCTCGAACACGTGCCGGAGCTTCGATTCGTGCGCCAGGAGGTCGTCGCGTGACGATCACGGCCGAGCCGACCCCGGCCGTCGGCGACGTCCTCGAGAAGGCGCTGGGCGGGGAGCGGATCTCCGACGACGACGCTGTCGCGCTGCTTCGCTCGCGCGACCTCGTCGAGGTCGGCCGCGTCGCCAACGAGGTGCGCAACCGGACGACCGACCCGTCGAAGGTCACGTTCATCGTCGACCGGAACCTCAACTACACGAACGTCTGCGTCACCGACTGCGACTTCTGCGCGTTCTACCGTCGCCCGGGCGACGTCCGCGAGGGCTACCTGCTCCCGAAGCCGGTGATCTACAAGAAGATCGAGGAGACGCTCGCGATCGGCGGCACCGGCCTCCTCATGCAGGGCGGGCACCACCCCGATCTCGGGATCGACTACTACGAGGACCTCTTCCGCTCGATCAAGGCCCGCTACAAGATCCATCTCCACGCACTGTCGCCGCCGGAGATCCAGCACATCGCCCGGCGGTCGAAGCTCACCGTGCCCGAGACGCTGACACGGCTCCGCGACGCGGGACTCGACTCGGTCCCCGGGGGAGGAGCCGAGATCCTCGTCGATCGCGTGCGCGCCATCATCGCCCCGAAGAAGACGAAGTCGGAGGAGTGGCTCGACGTCATGCGTCAGGCGCAGCGGCTCGGCATGTCGACGACCGCGACGATGATGTACGGCCACGTCGAGACGCTCGAGGAGCGCGTGGAGCACATGCGGAAGATCCGCGACCTCCAGGACGAGCTGCGCGGCTTCCGCGCATTCATCTCGTGGACGTTCCAGCGCGACGGGAACCGCATGGACGACATGGTGTCGGACGACGCGATGCCGACCTCGTTCGACTACCTGCTGACGCAAGCGGTCTCGCGCATCTACCTCGACAACGTCCCGCACATCCAGTCGTCGTGGGTGACGCAGGGGATGAAGATCGGCCAGGTCGCACTCGGCTTCGGCGCCGACGACATGGGCTCGGTCATGATCGAGGAGAACGTCGTGTCGGCGGCGGGCACGACGCACCGAACCACGACGGACGAGCTCGTGCACCTCATCAAGGCGCTGGGCAAGACCCCGGTGCAGCGCGACACGCTGTACCGCGAGGTCCGCGTGTTCGAGTAGCGGCCTCGGTCGCTGTACGAATCCTGTAAGACGCTGCAAAACGCCATTTTCGTTCGGCTACCCTCGGCGGGCCGTGCGCCGCCTCGCCATTGCCTCCTCGTTCGCCGCTGTCGTTTCCACGGTCTGGGCCGCGTCGGCGGGCGCGCAGGCGACCCCGCTCTTCCCGGGCGCCACGTACGAGCAGACGGTGGAGTTCACGCCGCACGGGCCCGTCTCGCTCCATGTCGTGCGCGGTCCGCGGCCCGTCGGCCTGTACCGGCTGAGGCCAGTTCTCTCGAACGACTCGATCGTCCTGCGCGAGACGGTCTCCGCGATGGAGAGACGACTGACGACGCAGGCGACGTCGGTCGGCGTCAACGGCGACTACTTCGCGCCGAACGACGGGCGTCCGAGTGGAATCTTCCTTCGCGACGGCATCCTCGCGACCCCTCCGAACCCGTCTCGCTCGAGCACGGGCATCACGCTCGACGGCCTGCTCGACGTGCGCCGGGTCAGCTTCCGCGGGACCTGGCGGGGGTCGGGTCAGCGACGCGCGCTCAACTTCCTCAACAAGACCCCGGGCACGAACGGGATCTCCCTGTTCACGTCCGACTGGGGGTCCACGACGCCACGCGTCAACGGCGCCTTCGCCGTCGTGCTCGGCTCCTTTCCGCCGGCGACGCCGAACACCGACCTCGCCGTACCCGTGCTCAGCGCGGCTCCCGCGACGAGTGTCCGCATCCAGCCGGGAACGGCTGTCCTCGTCGCACGTGGGAACGCCGCCGCGAAGCTCCAGGCCGAGGCGCTCCCTGGCTCCGTCGTGACGCTTCGGCTCATCCTTCAGCCCGACTGGGCGGTCGTCTCGGATGCGATCGGCGGCGGTCCGGTTCTCGTTCGCGAAGGCGTGCCCGTCTACCGCTCCAACGAGGCGTTCACGATCGCGCAGCTCGCCCCGCGAGGGCCGCGCACGGCCGTGGGTCAGCGCTCGGACGGCGGGGTCCTGCTCGTCACGACGGATGGCCGCCAACCCGGGTTCTCGGTCGGCATGACGAACTTCGAGCTCGCGCAGGCGCTCGTCCGTCTCGGCGCAGTCCGCGGCATGGCGCTCGACGGCGGTGGGTCGTCGACACTGGCCTTCGAAGGCACGGTCCTGAACTCGCCGTCGGACGGCAAGGAGCGCGCGGTCTCGACGGCGCTCATGCTGCAGTACTTCGGCATCTATGCACCGCCGCCGCTCGAGGCCGTTCTCTCGCCGAATGGCGACGGGGTCGCCGAGGAGCAGCGGCTGTCGTACAAGGTCGTGCGCCCGTCGACCGTGACCGCGACCCTCACCGCGCCCGACGGCACGATCGCGTGGCAGGAGTCGGGGGTCGCGCGCGAGCCCGGCGCGTACCAGGTCGCATTCCCGCCGGCTGCACCCGCTCCACCGCCTCCGCCCGAGGGCGGGCCGGCGCCTGAGCCCGAGCCGGTCACGCCGGCGGAGGGCCGCTGGACCTTGACGGTCTCGGCGACCGACGACCAGGGGCTCCCGTCGACCACGACCCGACGCTTCGCCGTCAATTCGACGCTCGCCTCGCTGCGGGTCTCCCCCGGGCGCGTCGTCGTCCGCAAGGCCGGGGGGCGCGCCGACGTCCGCTGGGCCCAGGCCCGCGCGGCGCGCGTGAAGGTGACCGTCGAGACACCCGAAGGGATCGTGGTACGAACGATCTCGAACGTCGCGACCCAGCCGGGTGAGCAGACCGTGGTGTGGGACGGACGTGCGGGCAACCGCAAGCCCGTGGCGGGTGGCCGCTACGTCGTGCGTGTGACCGCGACGAACGAGCTCGGCTCCGTGTCGCTGACCCAGCCGCTGACCGTCCGCAGGGTCAAGGCGTAAAGCCCAGCCAGCACCGTCAGTAGTCTCCTTTCGTGCTCGTCGCCTCCGTCCTGAGCGAGCTCACCGACGCCGTCACCTCGGCGATCGGCGACTACGGCCTGTATGCGGTCTTCGTCCTGATGCTCGTCGACGCCGTCTTCCCGGCAGCCAGTGAGGTGGTCATGGTGTACGCCGGAGCCGTGGCGTCGGGCGCCTTCGCCGGCCAGGACGTCGTCCTGTTCGGAACCGAGATCGACCAGGGCCTCCCCGCGTACATCGCGATGGCGCTCGCCGGGACGATCGGCTACACGGTCGGCGCGGTGATCGGATGGGCGATCGGCCTCTACGGCGGCCGCCCCTATCTCGAGCGCCACGGCCGGTGGCTCCATCTCGACCACGCGAAGCTCGAACGCGCCGAGCAGTGGTTCGGGCGCTGGGAGGACTGGGCCGTCTTCCTGGGCCGCCTCACTCCCGTCATCCGGTCGTTCGTGTCCATCCCCGCGGGCGTCTTCGAGGTGCCGTTCGTCCGCTACACCGTTCTCACCCTCCTGGGCTCGGCGATCTGGTGCTTCGCCTTCGCCGGCGCGGGCTACGTGGCAGGAGCGAACTGGGAGGACTTCCACCACGCGTTCCGCTATGCCGACTACGTCGTCGCGGTAGCCATCGTCGGCGGCGTCGCATGGCTCGGATGGCGCTATGTGAAGAAGCGGAAGCGGCGGATAGCCGAGGAGTCTTCAACCGGCTGAGGAAATTCCGAGCGAAGCTACACTCGCCCGCGTGACTCAGCAGATCCCACTCGTCGACGTGAAGGCGCAGTACGCGCCGCTCATCCCCGAGCTCGAGGAGCGGTTCTCAGCTGTGCTCGCGTCGGGGCGGTTCATCTTCGGACCGGAGGTCGAGGCGTTCGAGCACGAGTCGGCCGCGTACCTCGGCGTGCCGCACGCGATCGGAGTCGCCAACGGCACCGACGCGCTCGTGCTCGCGCTCGACGCGCTCGAGATCGGCCGTGGCGACGAGGTGATCTGCCCGTCCTTCACGTTCTACGCGACCGCCGAGGCGATCGCCCGGGTCGGTGCGACACCGGTGTTCGCGGACATCGATCCCACCACACTCAACCTCGACGCCGAGGACGTCGCCGCGCGCATCACCCCGCGCACGAAGGCGATCATGCCCGTCCACCTCTTCGGCCGGCCGGCGCAGCTCGAGGATCTCGTCCAGCTCGGCCTCCCCCTCATCGAGGATGCCGCGCAGGCGTTCGGCGCCGACGGAGTCGCGCAGACCGGGATCTGCTCGACCTTCAGCTTCTTCCCGACGAAGAACCTCTTCGCGCTCGGAGACGGCGGCCTCGTCACGAGTATCGACGACGACGTCGCGGACCGGGTGAGGATGCTCCGCTTCCACGGCTCCCGCGACAAGCGGACCTTCGAGCTCGTGGGTGTGAACTCACGGCTCGACGCCGTTCAGGCCGCAATGCTCCGCGTCTTCCTGCCGCACCTCTCCGGGTGGAATGCCGCGCGGCGCGACGCCGCCGCGCGCTACGCGGAGCTCGGGCTCGGCGAGCTCGTCGACCTCCCCGTGGACGAGCCGGGCCACGTGTACCACATGTACGTCGTCCGGACGCCTCGGCGGGCCGAGATCGCGGAGGCGCTCACGGCAGCCGGCATCGCGTGCGCCGCGTACTACGTGACTCCGACGCACCTCCAGCCCGCAATGGCGTACCTCGGCGTCACCGAGGGCTCTCTTCCTGAGACCGAGCGCGCGGCCGCCGAGAACCTCGCTCTGCCGATGTGGGGCGGCATCGACCTCGAGCAGCAGGAGCGCGTCGTCGACGCGGTCCGCTCGGTGGCCGGCGTGCCCGCGTAGCGATGCGCGTTCCTCTCGTTCCTGGGGCGGCGCTCGCAAAGGAGACGAGCGCGAGGGGCGCGGGACAGTGCTCGACGTACGGACAAGTCCCGAGCGCGAGGTCTCGTGTCGCGAGCGTCGTCAGCCGTAGGCGGCCAGGGACGTGAGGTCTCCGGTCAACAGGCACCGGCTGTGGCAGGTCGCGGTCGACGCGGCGCTCATCGCGGCGGCGTGGGTGCTCGCGTGGTACGTGCGCTTCGACGCGGACTGGCCGAGGTACTACGACCGCTACCTCGAGTGGGACGTGGTCGTGCTCGTGGTCGGGACCATGCTCCCGGTCTTCATCGCCTTCGGCTTCTACAACCGGTGGTGGCGGTACGTCTCGACGCAGGACATGTGGGGCGTCCTGCGCGGTGTCGTCGTCGCCGTGGTTGCCGCTTTCCTCGTCTTCGCCGCCCTCGACTTCCACCCGGCGAAGGTTCCGCGCGGCATCTGGGTGATCGACCTCCTGCTCCTGCTTGCCTTCGCCATGGGTGTGCGCCTGCTCGCCCGGACGCTGATCGAACGACCGTCGGCGGGAGCCATCGTCGCGCGCGGCAAGGAGGTGATGATCGTCGGTGCCGGCGACGCGGCGCAGCTGATCCTCCGCGAGATGCTTCGCAACCCGTCCCTCGGCTACACGCCGATAGGGCTGGTGGACGACGATCCGCGCAAGAAGAACCTCCGGTTGCACGGGATCCGCGTGCTGGGGACGACCGCCGAGCTCGCCGCGCTGCTGCGTGAGAGGCGGCCGGACGAGCTGCTCATCGCGATCCCGTCCGCGTCGGGTGACGTGCGCGAGCGGATCGTGGCGGTCGCGCGTGCCGCGGGCGTCCCGGTGAACACGCTGCCGGGGCTCCCCGAGCTCATCGCCGGCGACTTCAACCTCGCCGGCCAGATCAGGCCGGTGGAGGTGGAGGACCTCCTCGGCCGCGAGGCGGTCGAGGTCGATCTTCCCTCGATCGCCGGCTACCTCACCGACGAGGTCGTCCTCGTCACGGGCGCCGGCGGCTCGATCGGGTCGGAGCTGTGCCGCCAGATCGCGCGCATGGGGCCGACGCGGCTGGTGCTCGTGGACAACGGTGAGCCGGGTCTCTTCGAGATCGAGCGCGAGCTCGTGGACGAGCGCGAGTTCCACGCGACGGCCGCCGTCCTTGCCGACGCCGGGAACGCGACAAAGATGCGCCAGGTCTTCGAGAAGTACCGGCCCGCCGTCGTCTTCCATGCCGCCGCGTACAAGCACGTTCCGCTCATGGAGGCGAACCCGCTCGAGGCCGTCCGCAACAACACGCTCGTCACGCGCACCGTCGCGGACATCGCGGTCGAGTTCGGAGCGAAGCGGTTCGTCCTCGTCTCCACGGACAAGGCAGTGAACGCGAAGACGGTCATGGGGCAGTCGAAGGCGCTGTGCGAGTGGATCGTCGAGTCGTGGGGTCACTCGGAGGACGTGACCACGAGGTTCTGCGGTGTGCGGTTCGGCAACGTCCTCGGCTCGTCGGGCAGCGTCATCCCGATCTTCCGCAAGCAGATCGCGCGCGGCGGGCCGGTGACGGTCACACACCAGGAGATGACGCGCTTCTTCATGACGATCCCCGAAGCCGTGCAGCTGATCATCCAAGCGGGCGCGATGGGCGGACGCGGACAGGTGTACGTCCTCGACATGGGCGAGCCCGTCAAGATCACCGACCTCGCGGACACGATGATCCGCCTCTCGGGCAAGGAGCCAGGCGTGGACGTGCCGATCGAGTTCGTGGGCGCGCGGCCCGGCGAGAAGCTGCACGAGGAGCTGTGGTCCGAGACCGAGAACGTCTCCCCGTCGCCGCACGAGGCGATCATGCTCGTCACCCGCCCGCCGATCGATCCGAGCTGGCTGGAGGACGAGCTCGACGAGCTCGCGAGGCTCGTCGACGCGGGCGAGACGCTCGAGCTCATCGGCCGCCTGACGACCATCTCCGCCGCGCCGCAGCGTATCGACGTCATGGACGGAGACGGCGCGGGCGCCGCCAAGGCGACGCCCGCATCCGAGACGGTCTAGGTCGCTACGACGGAAGCCTGAGCAGCAGGAGCTGCCCGCCTTCGCGCTTGAACGTGAAGTCGGCGCCGACGGCTCCGAAGTTGTCGTCACCCGGCGCCTTTTCGACCCAGAGGGTATGTGCCTGGACGTTGATGAGGAACGCACCAGGACCGAACGCAGCCGAAGCGTCCACGATCCCCGTCGTCTCCCACGCTCCCTGATTCCCGATCGACGCGTCGAGAGTGGGAAGCGGACCGACATCGGTCACGCCGCCGTCGGCCGATTGATCGATCTTCACCACGACCTGGGGTGACCCCGTGAAGGGGACGAGCCAGAGCCGCCCCGTGGTTGCATTGTCGCTCGTATCGGTGGGAGCGAACTGCTGACTCGATCCTGGGTCCTCGGTCACGAGGAGGCCGGTGGGCGTCGACTCGACGTTGTCGGGCTGATGGATCTCGTTGAGGGTCTTGACGGGGTTGTCGTCTCCCTCGACGAGCACGGTGAGAGACGTCACGACCGTGGGGTCGCTCGGGTCGAGCACCATCTTCCAGACGCGGCCGTTCGTCGACGGGAACGGGGTGTCCGGGCTCGCAGCGTGCTGTGCCGCGGTCCGGCCCCTGCCCGAGTCGACGATGTACACGATGTTGTCCTGGGTCCTGTCGTACGCGATGTCCTCGACGCGGACGAACTGGAACACGTTGTTGATGTCACTCCAGTACTCGAGCACCCACTGCGGCCCGTCGATGCCGACCGAGGTCACGGAACGAAGGTCTCGTTGCCACGAGCCGTTCGTCGGCGGCAACGGGTAGCCGACATCGGCCGCCTTCAGCTCCGAGCCGTCGCTGTTGTGCCCGGTCGCGATGTTCTTCGGCACCTTGATGAAGTGGCCCGTGACCGGCGATGCAGATCCGGGAGCCACGTCGTAGTAGTTCTTCACGCCCGGTGTGTCGGAGACGAAGGCCCACAGATCACCTTCGTCGTCGAGCAGTGAGTCCGTGTCGGGTGCGATGTAGGAGTAGAGCTGCGACTGTGCCGGCACCGGACCCGGGAGTGGCGGGGTTCCGGTCGGTGGAGCGGGCACGCCCGTCAGTGGCCCGCTCGTGAACGTGTCGTCGCCGGAGAGAACGACGAGGTCGTCGAACCCGGGGATCGCGACATCGTTCTCGTGGTTGTGACGGCCCATGCCGAAGATGGTCCTGTACTTGCCGGTCTGGACGTCGAGCGCGACCACGACGCCGTTCTCCTTCTCCGCGGGGTCACCCATGACGGGCGGCCACGAATCCTCTTGTCGGAGTGAATAGTCGGGCGACTCCTCGTTCGTGAACAGGATCTCCCGGTCGAATCCCTCCCTGCTCGTTGCCAGGTAGTTGGAGCAGAAACGCTGGAAGCCGGCGCTGCTCGGGATGACGAACGAGCCGTTCAACACTCCGGCGGAGTGCTGGTTGAGGATCAGCCGGCTCACCTGTGAGTTGTCGAAGTCGCTCTGTCCGTTGACGGCGGTCGGCGCCGCAGTGTTGTACGGAAACGGCACCTTGCTCGTTTCGTGGTTCACGAACAGGTCGACCCGCCCCTGGCCGCGGGTGCGTACGGAGATCCCATCTGGGATCGCCTCGTAGCGGTAGCCACTCGGTAGGACGTCTCCGACTGTGAGGAGCGGTGTGACCTCGACACCCGGCATCACCGCCGTGAGCATCGAGGGACGCTGCGTCTTGAAACCGCTCGGGTTGTCGGCGACCGCCGAGGACGTCAGGACCGTGGTCGCCAGCACTGCCGCCACCACCAGCAGCGGCACACGCTTATGCCATGTCATGTCTCCCCTCCCTTGGTGAGGACGCCGCGACCCTAACCGCTCGGACAGATTCGTGCTAACTCGCGAGGGCGGTGAGCATCAGATCGAGGAGGAGCGCCGGATCGCGCTCCGTCCGTGCTCCCGATTCAGCCCGCTTCTCGAGTTGCACGTCGTCCGCGGAGGTGAGGACGCGGAGTCTTCCTGCATGTACGAGACTCTCGTCTACCGCGCCGAGGCGACCCGCAAACGTCGTGTACACGGGAACCCCGAGCGCGACCGCCTCGCGGTTCATCGTCCCTCCGGCGGAGACGACGAGGTCTGATAGGGCGACGAGGCTCTGCGCATCGATCGCCCTGTCCGGGACCGCGACGGAGGGAAGCCCCTGCGCGACGATCTCGGCGCGCTGCTCCGCCGTCCGGGGTAGGACCAGGGCATGGACGTGTGGGTCGTTGCCGAAGCGCTCGAGGACGTCCGCGAACAGCGCATTCGACTCGCGGTGGTACAGGGACACGTCTGGAGGGGTCCGAACGACGACGATCGTGCGCTCGCGATCGAGGCCGAGCTCGTCGACGACGCTCGGGTCGGGCTCGAACCCCGAGAGGTAGTACTCCTCCTTGAGACCGGGATAGCGGCGCACCTTGCGCTCGCGTACTCCGAGGCGATCGAGTCGGTCCTGTGGAATCGCGTCGGGGACGACGACGCGGCGTGCGGCGCGGCAGCCGAAGCCGTGCTGTACACGGGCGAACTCGTAGTCGAACGCGTAGCCCGCCGGAATGCCGAGCGACCGCGCGACCATGGGCAGCTCGTGCGAGGCATGCGACAGCGCGACGTCGAAGCCGCGGCCGCTCGCGTACCGGCGGAGTGCGCGGAGCCGACCTGCCATGGCTCGCGTCTTGCCGGCCGCCCCGGCGCCGCCGTGGGGCGGCCCGACGACCTCGTGCTCGATGCCGTGGAGCGTCAGGAGCTCGATCGTCTGGGCGTACTCCCGGGTCGTGACTCGTACCTCGTGCCCGCGCTCGCGCAGGAGTGTCAGGAGAGGACGGAAGAACGGCACCTGCGGCGAGTTCGAGACGTCGATCCAGACGTGCACGGATGCGAACCTAGCAGACCTGTCTACAGAAAGCAGACTGATTTGTATGCACAAGGTAGACAGATCTGTTCCACTCCGGCAGACTGTGTCCGTGGACGCGAACCCGTTTCGCATCGCCGGGGAGCTGCCGCGCGACGAGATGATCGACCGCGACGCCGAGGCGTCGCGCCTGCTCGCACTCGCACAAGGTGGTCACGCCTCGCGTCTCGTCGCCCCGCGCCGCTATGGCAAGACGAGCCTGCTCCGCAGCGTGCTGCTCGAGGCTGCGGATGGCGGCTGGGCGACCGCGCTCGTCGATCTCGAGGGCGTGCTCTCGCTGTCGAGCACCGTGGTCCGCATCGAGCGTGCGTACGACCGCTCGCTGAAGGGGCCCGTCCGGCGGACGGTCGACGCACTCTTCCGCTCGTGGCAGGTCGGGCTGTCGCTCGGCGCCGGGGGATTCACGGCGTCGATTCAGTCGAACCCTCGCATCGACGTCGAGAGCGTCTTCCTACGGCTGCTCGATCTCCCGACGAAGGTGTACGAGCGCACGGGAGCTCGCAGCCTCATTGCATTCGACGAGTTCCAGGACCTGCTGCGGGTGGACGGGGCGGACGGGATGCTGCGGAGCGTCATCCAGCACCAGACAGGCGTGGCCTCGTATGCGTTCGCAGGCTCCGCGCCCACGCTGATGGAGCGTCTCTTCGAGGATCCGTCGAGGCCGCTGCTCGAGCACGCGGTGCCCGTCGAGCTTGCGCCGCTCCCCGACGACGTCACCGCGAACGTGCTCGAGGAGCGTTTCCGGCACACCGGCCGTGAGATCGGCAACGCGCTCGACCCGCTCCTCGCGTTCGCCCGGGGCCACCCGCAGCGGGTCATGCTCATCGCCCATCACCTGTGGGAGATCGTCCCGCCCGGCTCGACCGGCGACGAGGCGGCGTTCGTGGACGCGCGCGAGCGCGCGCTGGCACTCGCGGAGCCGGCTTTGCGCGCGCGCTGGGAGTCCTTCTCCGTCAACGAGCAGCGCGTGAGTGTCGCGCTCGCGGCGTCGCAGCGAACGCTGTACGCGGACGAGACGCTGCGCTTCCTCGGTCTGCGGCGCGGGAGCGTCGGTCGGGCGTTGTCGGGGCTGATCGGGAAGGCGGAGGTGCGAATGAGCGCCGCGGGACCGGAACTGACCGACCCGCTGCTCCAGCACTGGCTCGCCGAGCGCGGCGTCTTCTGACCCACGGATAAGGTTCGCTTATGGACACGCGCCAGCTCGCCGCGTTCTGCGCCGTCGTCGAACGCCGCAGCTTCTCGCAGGCGGCCGAGCGTCTCGGCGTGACGCAGCCGGCGGTCTCGCTCCAGGTGCGCGCGCTCGAGAAGCGGCTCGGAACGCAGCTGCTCGATCGCTCGGGGCGGCGCGTCGAGCCGACCGAGGCAGGCTGGCGGCTCTACCGCGGCGCGCAGAGGATGCTCACCCTCGAGGACCAGCTCGTCGCGGAGGTCGCCGCCACCGGGGAGGGCGCACTGGCAGGAGATCTCGTGCTCGGCGCGTCGACCGGGCCCGCGGCGGTTGCGATCCCCGTCGCGCTCGCGGAGTTCCAGCGTCAGAACCCGGACGTGCGCGTCTACCTGACCGTGTCCGACACGCACTCCGTCGTCGAGCGAGTCGCCGCGCGCGAGCTCGAGCTCGGGATCGTCGGCGCTGCGCGCCGCCACCGCGGCGTGCGCTTCGAGCCGTTCTTCTCGGATCAGGTCATCCTCGCCTGTCCGCCGGGTCACGCGTTCGCGGGCCGCACCGTCTCGCTCGACGAGCTGCGCCAGGAGACCCTCATCCTCATGCAGGACGGCGCGGGCGTACGCCAGGTCGTCGAGGACGCGCTGCGACGTCAGGGCGTCAAGCTGCGCGACCTCGACGTGAGGCTCGAGCTCGGCTTGCAGGAGTCGGTCCGCCGTGCGGTCGAGGCTGGGTACGGTGTCACGTTCATCTCCCGGACCGCAGTAGAGGCCGATCTCGCAGGCGGGCGACTCGCGGAGGCGCGCGTAGAGGGGCTCGACGTGACCCGGGAGATCTCGCTCGCGTCCGCGACGGGTCGGGCGCGCACGCGAGTGGCCGACGCGTTCGTTGCGTTCGCCCGCGAGCAGCTCGCGCCGTGATCGTCCGCTGGGGTCTCGGCGAGCTCGAGCCGTTGCTCGGCGACGTCGGGATCGAACATCCCTTGCTCGTCACGAGTGCGCGCTTCGCGAATCTCGAAATCCCCGTCGCGGAGCGCTTCGTGGGCGTCAGGCGCCACGCGCCGGTCGACGTGGTCGCAGCGGCCACCGACGCGGCTGCCAGCGCCGACGGTCTCGTCGCCGTTGGTGGCGGCAGCGCGATCGACACGGCGAAAGCGGTCTCAGCCGCGACGGGCCACCGGTTGATCGCCATTCCGACGACGTACTCCGGCTCCGAGTGGACGGGGTACTTCGGCATGCGCGACGAGGAGCGCGGCGCGAAGACCGGAGGCTCGGGTGCGCACACCGTGGCAGTCGTGTACGAGCCGTCGCTGACGCTCGACCTCCCGCCCGAGGAGTCCGTCGGGACGGCGATGAACGCCCTCGCGCACTGCGCCGAGGCGCTCTACGCGGGCGCGGACGAGGATGCGACGACGGGAGCGGGCCTGATCGCGGGCGCGCTCCCTCGCGTCGTCGAGGACGGCCGGGACGAGAACGTGCGAAGAGAACTTCTCGAGGGAGCGATGCACGCGGGCATCGCGCTCGCAGCTCGCGGCCTCTTTCTCGCACACGCGATGGCGCAGGCACTCGGCGGGCGCTACGGCGCGTCGCACGGCGGCCTGAACGCACTGTGCCTCGCGCCCGCCCTTCGGTTCAACGAGCCCGTCGTTCCGGATGCGGTCGCGTCGCTCGCCACAGCGATGCGTGTCGCGGACGCTCCGACCCGTGTCGAGGAGCTCGCGCGCCTCGGCGGCTTCGAGCGGCTCCGCGACCTCGGCATCCCCGACGCCGAGCTCGGAGACGTCGCGCATCAGGTCGCGGAGCGTCCCGGCGCACGCTCGAACCCGCGTCCGGCGTCGGCCGCCGAGATCGAGGCGCTCCTGCGGTCGATCTGGTGAGTCGTTGACGAATCGCCCACGACCGTCGACCATGTAGTCCGTGGCAGTCGAGTACGCGGGGATCCTCGCGGCCGTGTCCTTGATGGCGATCAGCCTGACGGGCGCGTACGGGAGAAACGTGAGCGCGGTCTTCGATTCGAGCAGCGTGGGCATCGCCGCCGTCGCGAAGGCGGCGAAGGCGCAGAAGGTCTCGGTCGCCGGTGCGAAGACCGCGTACAGGCGGGCGCCGTACAAGAAGCCGGCACTGCGCTTCCTCTACGGCCTCGGCTGGATCGGCGGGACCAAGAACCTTGCCCAGTGCGGTCTGACGTCCCTCGGGCCGGGTGCGGCGAGGGATGCCGCAGTCCAGGACATGCGCAAGAACCCGAAGCTCGTGGCGCAGCTCAGAAGACGCGGCATCTCCGTGTCCGCCGCCGCGAACGCGGTGACGAACGGCGTCGTCTCGGCCTGCGCCTAGGCCCTGCTCTCGGCTTCCGTCGGCCGCCGACCGCCCATGATGCGGCGGAGGCTGACGATCCCGAGGATCGTGTCCCCATCGACGACAGGCAGGTGGCGGAAGCCCTTCTCGAGCATGATCTTCTGCGCCTCCTCGAAGCTCATGTCCGGCGGTGCCGTGATCGGGTTCTCCGTCATCCACTGACGAACACGTGCGTCGCTCGTGTGGACCCGAGCCGCCATGGCGCGGAGCATGTCGCGTTCCGTGAGGACGCCGATGAGCCGGCCGAAGTCCTTCACGACGACGGCGCCGACGTTCTGGGCGCTCATCCGCTCGGCGACCTCACCGAGCGTGTCCTCCGGAGCAACGGTGATGAAGGTCGGTGCGCAGATCTCGCCCAGGGTGCCCATGAGCGGGGGAGTGTATCCGCTTTCCGGCTGATTCCCATCGTGCGCTCGTGTCGATCTGGAGTGACTCCGATAAAGAGAAGTAATGAC
>DASTWH010000364.1:0-2611 GCA_035758735.1 Gaiellaceae bacterium | reverse complement strand
GCGCCGAGGCCGAGCGGTGCGAGGACGAGGCCTACGCGGCGCGGGACGCCGGAGCGCCCGACGGCGAGCTCCGCGAGCTCACCGTGCGCACGAAGTTCGCCCGCATGCGGGCCGAGCGGGGCGAGGCGCTCCAGGGCCTCGAGTCGTATCCCCTCCTCGTGCACGGCGTGCGCCTCGGGCCGGTGGGACTCGTCGGCGTGCCCGTCGAGCTCTTCTGCGAGCTCGGCCTTGCGATCCGCGACGCCTCGCCGCACGCGACGACCGTCGTCTCCGCGTACTGGAACGGCTACCGCAACTACCTGCCGACGGACGCCGAGCGGGAGCGCGGCGGCTACGAGATCGACATCTCGCCGTTCGCGCCTGGCGCGGACCGGCTCGTCACCGCGGCCGCGGGGCGCGTGCTCGAAGGGCTCTGAGGCGTCGAGCCCTCGGGCGCTCAACGGAGGTCTCGGAAGAACTCCCGGTACTCGTCGACCAGCCGCTCGGGCTGCTCGGCGGGAGCGAAGTGCCCGCCGCTCGGGAAGATCGTCCACCGCCGGAGATCCGTCCTCTCCTCGGCCCACGCCCGCGGCAGCATCAGCAGCTCTTTCGGAGAGATGCCGAAGCCCGTGGGCACCGGGATGACGGGGGTGCGGTCGTGGAGAACGGGCCAGCCGCGCGTGAAGTGCTCGTGGTAGAGCCGCAGCGACGTCCCGATCGTGTTGGTGAGCCAGTAGATCGACGCCGTGGTGCAGAGGAAGTCGCGCCCGAAGAGTCCGACCACGTCGCCGTCGCAGTCGCTCCAGTTCCGTCGTCGCTCCCAGATCCACGCCGCCGTGCCCACGGGCGAGTCGCAGAGTGCGTAGGCGAGCGTCTGCGGGTCGTGGATGTGCACCGTCGAATGGCTCATGATCGTGGGCCGCGCCTCGCGCGAGCGCTCCGCCATCCACGCCTCGTCCTCGGCGAACGCGTCGGCCGGAACGTCGCGCAGGTTGACGCCGGGGATCATCGGGAGGGTCAGGTACACGCCGCGCACGTGCTCGGCGTGCGCGTGCCCGAGCTCCGCCGTGACGATCGCGCCCCAATCGCCCCCGGCCGCGGCGAAGCGCTCGTAGCCGAGCGCGCCCATGAGCTGCACCCACAGCTCGGCGACGCGGCGCGCGCCGATGCCCGTCGTCCGGAGCGGCTCGGAGAACCCGAACCCCGGCAGCGAGGGGACGACCACGTCGAACGCGTCGGCCGGATCGCCGCCGTGGGCGGCCGGATCCGCGAGCGGCGCGATCACGTCCTTCCAGTCCCAGAACGTCCAGGGCCACCCGTGGGTCAGGATCAGGGGCGTCGGTGACGGGCCGTTCCCGCGCACGTGGACGACGTGGAGAGGCACCCCGTCGAGCTCGACCCGGAACTGCGGGAAGGCGTTGATCGCGGCCTCCTCGGCGCGCCAGTCGAACTCGTCCGCCCAGTAGCGGACCATCTCCTCGAGCCAGCCGCGCTCGACGCCGTAGCGCCACGTCTCGTTGCCGAAGTCGTCGGCCCAGCGCGTCGTGCGCAACCGCCGCCGCAGGTCGTCGAGCTGCGAGGCCGGAACGTCGACGCGGAACGGCGCGGCGCGCATGGTCGATTCTTACCCCTGGCGCCGCTGCGCCTGCGCTCGTAGCCTGCCTGGCCAGTGAAGAAGCCGTACGTTCGCCGGAACCCACAGGAGGATCGATGGCCGAGCTGGAGCGGGAACTTCGGGAGCTGCTCGACAAGCAGGCCCTGACCGAGCTCGTCGTCCGCTACGCGCGAGGGGTCGACCGCTGGGACAAGGAGCTGGTGCTCGCCTGCTTCCATCCGGACGCGACGCTCCACTACAACACCTACGTGGGCGCCGCCGTCCCGTTCTACGAGGCGCTGTGGTCGCCGACGGGCAGCAGCGCGAACGCGGGGGGCGGCGTTCCGCGCGGCCAGCACGTCGTCACGAACGCCCTCTTCGAGGTCGACGGCGACGTCGCGTGGGGTGAGAGCTACCTCGAGGCCCGTCGCGCCGGCGTGGGAGGTCGGCGGGCCGGCGCCGAGTCCGAGCCCACCGGCGTCGGGTTCCCGATCGCGAGGATCGGACGCTTCATCGACCGCTTCGAGCGTCGCGACGGGGAGTGGAGGATCGCCGACCGCCGCGTTGCGATGGAGTGGACGTCCGAGGAGGTCGAGGACTCGCCGGACCTGCCGGGCGGCTACAAGCTCGAGAACTTCGCGCCGACCCGCTACGACCGGAGCGACCCTTCGTACGACCGCGACCGGCCCTGAGCGGTCAGGGGCCGGTGCGCGGCCGAGCCTCGCCTGGGCGTCAGGAACAGCCGTACTGCGTCACGCCCGACTCGCCTGGTCGTTCGCCAGCCCTTGCGACCAGCCCCACGCGATCGCGTTCGCCTCGTTCAGGTTGCGAAGCTGCTTCATCAGATCGATGTGCGCCGGATATGCGGGAAGCTGCGTGACGTAGACGAACGGGTCTTCTGCCGAGGGATCGGCGGGGCGGGACGCGCCGGCGCCGACGGTGACGACGAGGGACAGGGTCGTGATCGCGAGCGCTACTCCGGTCTTGGCCGAGAGTTTCATAGCGTTGCTCCCTTCGAGATCGGCTCGGGTGTCATGT